>NZ_MKJW01000091.1:0-45941 GCF_001942375.1 Kocuria sp. CNJ-770 | reverse complement strand
CGACTTCATGGGGGACTCGGCGTTTTGGAGGGACGGTCCAGTGGTGAACTGGGTGGCAGTACACCCGGACCGGGTTGCCGAACTGCGTGGACCGGCGGCCGGCGTCGGGTCCGACGTCGGCTGCCGGTGTGCGGGTCTCGACGAGCCGGTCAGGTCCGGGGACGCTCATCGGCGTCGGTGCTGCTCCCGGGCGCGACGGATCGCTGGTCCCGGAGGCTGTCGTCGAGGCGGGAGTCGTCCTGCCCGGGCGCCTCGCGCTCCCGGCGGCCGGCACCCTCGTGCGACCCCTGGGACCACTCGTCGCGTTCGGCGCGGTCGGTGTGGTCGGCCTGGTCGGTGCGCTCCCCGTCCGGGTCCAGTGTGGCGGCCTCCCGCCGGTGGGCCTCCGCCTCCTCGCGTGCGCGGTCGGCCTCCTCGGCCCGCCGCCGGGCCTCCTGCTCGATCCGGTCCGCCTCGATCCGGGCCTTCTCGGCCTCGGCCCGAGCCGCCTCCGCGTCCGCCTTCTGCTCCCGGGCGGCCAGGCTCTCCTCCTCGCTGCGGGCCCGCAGGTCGGCGGCGCGCTCCCGGTTCCGGCGCTCCACGGCGGTCTAGTGGTCCCGCTTCTTCTTGCCGACCCCCACCAGCGCGAGCACGACGAGTGCCAGCACCACGATCGCCAGCACGATCCAGATCCACGGTTCCATCGGACGGTCCTCCTCGGTCGACGCGGGATGTCCCCGGATGCGGGATCCTCACGCTCACGTGCCAGCCCGGCGGGCCTGCTACCCGTCAGTTCAGCACCGGTGCCCTGTCCTGTCCACGACCGCGGAGGCCCGCCACACCGCCTGATGCAGGCTTGCCCGGACGATCAGGAGTTCCCCGCGTGAGGGGCGGACATCGTCCCAGGTCGGAGGCGGCAGTTCCAGAGATAACGCACGGCCCCGGCCGCTGAGCCCAGCGTGTGCACCGACGCACGGACTCCGCGCACCCGGCGCGAGTCGGATTGTGTCGACTTCCTGCCCGGCAGTCGATCGGCCGCCGGCGCCGTGCACCGTCCGCCGCGCCCGGACGGGTGGAGGAGGTGTTTCGGGTGGCGGTAAGCGTGGCGGCTCAGGCCAGCGAGAGCGCGAAGGACAGTGCGAAGCCGGCCGCCGTGCTCAGCGCCACCGCGGGACCGCCGTGCTCGTAGGCCTCGGGCATGAGGGTGTCGGCCAGGGAGGCGATCACGGCGCCGGCGGCGAAGGCCAGCGGCAGGGAGATGGTCTGGGGATCGCTCCCGGCCAGGGGCCCCGCGCCGAGCAGCACGGCCAGCACGAGCAGCACCCCGCAGACCGTCCAGAGCAGCACGGCCCGGCCTCTCGACATGCCCTGCTCCCGCATCGAGGCGGCTCCCACGAGGGACTCGGGCAGATTGGAGACAAAGATCGCGGCGAGCAGGGCCAGCCCCCCGGTGCCCTCGGTGAGGGAGACGCCCAGGGCCACGTTCTCGGGCACCCCGTCCAGGGTGACGGCGGCGAGCAGGGCCAGGCCGGCCGCACCGCCGGCCGACGCCGCCGTGGGCGCCTCGTCGTCGGCGGCGGCGTCCGGGTCCAGTTTGGCGCTGCCCTGCTGCCGCTCCGCATCCCGGGACCGGGGCCCGGGCTGGGCCCAACGGTCCAGCAGGGCGCTGAGCACGGTGAAGACCACGGCCCCGGCGAACAGCCCGCCCACCGCCAGACCGATGCCCCCGCGCTCGTAGGCGTCCTCGAACAGCTCGAAGGCCAGGGCGGTGATCAGCGCCCCGGCGGCGAAGGAGAGCAGGATGGCGAGAAGACGCTTCGGCAGCTCGAACCGCACCCCGACCAGCGCGCCGATCACCAGGGCGCTGGAGGCGACGAGCCCGAACATCAGGGTCTGGACCATGACCGCAGTGTAGGAGCAGGCCGCGCCGGAGGGGCGGTATGCCGCAACGTTTCCCCGCCCGCGCCCGCGGGACGCCGGAATCGACGCCCGAGGCGGTGGCCCCGCGTGCCCTCGCGGACGGAGCGGGGACCGCAGCCGCTGCACGGCGCTGCGGGCGTCGGCCCTGGTGGGAGACTGTTTCGACCTTGATCTGTGACAGAAGCTTTACTTTTCATGGGTTGGAACCGAGCTAGCCTGTAAGCACCGAATTGCGGAACCGAGGCCCCTTCGGAAAAGCTTTCGACGCCGACGCGCACACGATATTCCGGAGAATACGAGCGGCTCGGCCTTGTTGATGCGGCGATGTGGACCCATCGACCACACTGACACCCTTATCCCTTGTCAGACCCGCATTCGTATTTCCCTGTCCCAATACGGACATCACCCTCGGACCGGGTGATCAAGGCAATCCAGCACGCCCCGCAATGCGGAAGGAGAAGCCAGCAGGAATAGTCCCGGACGGCGTCGGTCATCGACGTCGGTCCTTTTCTTACCAAGAGCACGGAGAATTGTCATGAGCAGCATTCTTGACTCGCATGCGCACGCCCCCACGCAGGGAAGCCGGCCTCCTCGCGGGGTCGGAGCTCGGCGGATCGTCCGGCGGAGGTCGGCGAGCATCCTCTCGGCCGGCGCACTGGCCGGGGCCTCCCTCTTCGTGGGCGTGGCACCGGCACACGCCGACACCGGCGTGCGGATCGACAACGGGGTCCTGGAAGTCACTGGCGACGCACAGTCCAACGACGTGAGAGTCACGGTGGTCCTGAGGCAGGGCGTCGAGCGCTACAGGATTGCGGTGCCGGGAAGCACCGTGAACCCGGGATCAGGGTGCAGGTCCGACGGTACGGCTGCCGTGACCTGTCGGACCTCCGGTGTGTCCTCGATCGATGTGAATGCGGGCAACGGCAACGACAGTGTCACCCTGGACGTGACGGTTCCGACCACGGTGCGGGGAGGCAACGGCAACGACACCGTCAACGGCAACGACCGGTTCGACGGCGGCGCCGGCAACGACCGCCTGAACGGGGCCAGCGGCAACGACACGCTCAACGGCGGCAACGGCAACGACGTCCTGACCGGGGGCGCCGGCGCCGACACCTTCAACGGAGGCAACGGCAACGACACCGTCAACGGAGGCAACGGCAACGACTCCGCCAACGGCGGCAACGGCAACGACACCCTCAACGGCCAGAACGGCAACGACCGTCTGATCGGCGGTCCCGGCACCGACACCGCGAACGGCGGCAACGGCACGGATCGGTGTGAGGCCGAGACGGAGGTGAACTGCGAGAACTGATCCGGCGTGGCCGGACGGACGACGGCGCCCCGCCCACCTCGTGCGAGGTGGGCGGGGCGCCGTGGTCGTGCCCGGAGGCCGATCAGATGTTGAAGCCCAGGGCCCGCATCTGGTCGCGGCCGTCCTCGGTGATCCGGTCGGGACCCCACGGCGGCATCCAGACCCAGTTGACCCGCCACTCGTCCAGCAGCGGGCCGAGGTTCTGCTCGACCTGCTCCTCGATGACGTCCTGCAGCGGGCAGGCCGCGGTCGTGAGGGTCATGTCGAGGATCAGGGCGCCGTCCTCGGCCCACCGGGAGCCGTAGAGCAGGCCCAGGTCGACGATGTTGACGCCGAGCTCGGGGTCGATGACGTTCTTGAGCGCCTCCTCGACCTCCTCCGTGGAGAGCCGGCCCGCGGGAGCCTCGGAGGTGTCGACGGGGGTCTCAGCAGGGGTGTCGGCCATCGCTGGCCTCCTTTCGGTGCTGGTCGGCGCGGCGCTTACTTGGCGGGAGCGAGGTAGCGGTCGTAGCCTCGTTCTCGAGCCGCTCGGCGAGCTCGGGACCGCCCTCGTCGACGACGCGGCCGTCGGCGAACACGTGCACGAACTGCGGCTTGATGTAGCGCAGGATCCGCGTGTAGTGGGTGATCAGCATGACGCCCATGTCGTTGGTCTCCAGGGCGCGGTTGACGCCCTCGGAGACGACCTTCAGCGCGTCGACGTCGAGGCCGGAGTCGGTCTCGTCGAGCAGGGCCATCCGGGGCTTGAGCAGCTCGAGCTGGAGGATCTCGTGGCGCTTCTTCTCACCGCCGGAGAAGCCCTCGTTGACGTTGCGCTGGATCATGTCCGGGCTGATCTTCAGCTGCTCCATGGCGGCCTTGACGTCCTTCGTCCACGTGCGCAGGGAAGGGGCCTCGCCGTCGATCGCGGTCTTGGCGGTGCGCAGGAAGTTGGAGGTCGTCACGCCCGGGATCTCCACGGGGTACTGCATGGCCAGGAAGAGCCCGGCACGGGCGCGCTCGTCCACGGACATCTCCAGGACGTCCTCGCCGTCCAGGAGGACCTGGCCGGAGTCGACGACGTACTTGGGGTGCCCGGCGATGGTCGAGGCCAGCGTGGACTTGCCGGACCCGTTGGGGCCCATGATCGCGTGCACCTCACCGGAGTTGATGGTGAGGTTCACGCCCTTGAGGATCGGCTTGGTGGTCTCGTCGTCGAGCACGACGGACGCGTGCAGGTCCTTGATCTCGAGAGTTGCCATGGATGGTTCTCCTGTGGTCGGGAAGAGTGTGGGAAAAGAGCTCAGTGGTTGGCGGAGGCGAGCTCGTCCTGGACGGCCTCGCGCAGCCGCTCCTCGATGTCCGGGACACCGATCTGCTGGAGGATCTCGAACAGGAAGCCGCGCACCACGAGCCGGCGCGCCTCGTCCTCGGGGATGCCCCGGGACATGAGGTAGTACAGGTGCTCGTCGTCCAGCTGCCCGGTGGTGGAGGCGTGGCCGGCCCCGGCGATCAGGCCGGTCTCGATCTCCAGGTTGGGCACGGAGTCCATGCGCGGCCCGTCGCCCAGGATCAGGTTCCGGTTCAGCTCGTAGGTGTCGGTGCCCTCCGCGGTGGCGCGGATCAGGACGTCGCCGACCCACACGCCGTGCGCGTTCTCGCCCTGCAGCGCGGACTTGTAGGTCACCCGCGAGGTGCAGTGCGGCTGGGAGTGGTCCACGAACAGCCGGGACTCCAGGTGCTGGCCGGCGTCCACGAACGTGAGGCCGTACATCTCCACGGAGCCGCCGGGGGCGTCGAAGCGGGTGGACGGGGTCACGCGCACCAGGTCACCGCCGAGGGAGACGAGCACGTGCTTGAAGGAGGCCGACCGGCCCAGGCGCGCCTGCTGGGAGGAGGCGTGCACGGCCTCGTCGTCCCACTCCTGGAGGGTCACCACGGTGAGGTTGGCCGAGTCGGCCACGCGGAACTCGACGTTCTGCGAGAGCACCGCGCTGCCGTGGTGGCGCAGCACCACGAGCGCCTTGGAGAAGGGCTGGGCGTCGATCACCAGGTGCTGGGCCGCCGGGGTGGCGTCCGTGCCGTGGATGTCCACGAGGACGGGCGCGGCGATCTCGGCCTCCTGCGGCACCGTGAGCACGGTGGCCTCGGTGACGCTGCTCCACGCGTTGGCGGAGACCCGGTCCTCGGGGATGCCGGCGCTGCCGATCCGGGCGTCGTCGCGGCCGACGGTCTCCACGCGCACGGCGTCGGAGTCCACGGTCACCGCCGGCGCCGGGCCGGTGAGGGCGTCGGCGTGCAGGCCCTTGAGGCGCTTGACCGGGGTGAACCGGAAGTCCTCCTCCTTGCCCGTGATCTTCGGGAAGTCCGCGACGTCGTAGGACGTCTGCCGCCCGGCACGGGAGGAGTCCGGGCCCTCGGCGCTGCCGCCGCGGGCGGACTCCCGCACGAGGGTGTCGTTCTCGACCTTGTCGCGGGCGAGCCGCTCGCCCTCCTGGTCCATGCCCGGGATGGCGACGCGCCCGTCCCCGGTGGGGACCCCGTCGACCTTCTCGCCCAGGTTGTCGTAGACGTCCTTGGCCGTGCCGACGGCCTTGTCGGCCACCGCGGTGGCGGCGGAGGCGGCGGCCTCCGCCGCGTTGCGAATCGTTTCGTTCAGCTTGGACATGTCAGCCAACGGATCCTTCCATCTGCAGTTCGATGAGGCGGTTGAGTTCGAGCGCGTACTCCATGGGGAGCTCACGGGCGATCGGCTCCACGAAGCCGCGCACGATCATCGCCATGGCCTCGTCTTCGGCCAGGCCTCGCTGCATGAGGTAGAACAGCTGCTCCTCGGAGACCCGCGAGACGGTCGCCTCGTGGCCCATGGACACGTCGTCCTCGCGGATGTCGACGTAGGGGTAGGTGTCCGAGCGGGAGATCGTGTCGACCAGCAGGGCGTCGCAGACCACGTTGGACCTCGAGCCCTTGGCGCCCTCGCGGACCTGCACGAGACCGCGGTAGGCGGCGCGGCCGCCGTTGCGGGCCACGGACTTCGAGACGATCGACGAGGAGGTGTTCGGCGCGATGTGCACCATCTTCGAGCCGGTGTCCTGGTGCTGGCCCTCGCCGGCGAAGGCGATCGAGAGGGTCTCGCCGCGGGCGTGCTCCCCGGTCATGTAGACGGCCGGGTACTTCTGGGTCACCTTCGAGCCGATGTTGCCGTCGATCCACTCCATGGTGGCGCCCTCGTGGGCGATCGCGCGCTTGGTCACCAGGTTGTACACGTTGTTCGACCAGTTCTGGATGGTCGTGTAGCGCACCCGGGCGTTCTTCTTGACGATGATCTCGACCACGGCGGAGTGCAGCGAGTCGGAGTTGTAGATCGGCGCCGTGCAGCCCTCGATGTAGTGGACGTAGGAGTCCTCGTCCGCGATGATCAGCGTCCGCTCGAACTGGCCCATGTTCTCGGTGTTGATGCGGAAGTAGGCCTGCAGCGGGATCTCCACGTGCACGCCCTTGGGGACGTAGACGAAGGAGCCGCCGGACCACACGGCGGTGTTCAGCGAGGCGAACTTGTTGTCGCCCACCGGGATGACCGTGCCGAAGTACTCCTCGAAGAACTCCGGGTGCTCCTTGAGGGCGGTGTCGGTGTCCATGAAGATGACACCCTGCTCCTCGAGGTCCTCGCGGATCTGGTGGTAGACCACCTCGGACTCGTACTGGGCGGCGACGCCGGCCACGAGCCGGCCGCGCTCGGCCTCGGGGATGCCGAGCTTCTCGTAGGTGTTGCGGATGTCCTCGGGCAGGTCCTCCCAGGTCTGGGCCTGCTTCTCCGTGGAGCGCACGAAGTACTTGATGTTGTCGAAGTCGATGCCGGAGAGGTCCGCGCCCCAGGCGGGCATGGGCTTGCGGTCGAAGAACTTCAAGCCCTTCAGCCGCAGGTCGGTCATCCACTGCGGCTCGCTCTTCTTGGCCGAGATGTCCCGGACGACCTCCTCGTTGACGCCGCGGCGCGCGGAGGCGCCGGCGACGTCGGAGTCCGCCCAGCCGTACTCGTAGGTGCCGATGCCCTCGAGCTCCGGGTTCTTCTCCAGGATGTCGGCGATGACAGTGTCGTTGCCGCTGGCGATCTGTTCAGTCATGACGGCCTTCCTCTGTTGTCTGGTCTGTGGGGTGGTCCGTGGTCGTCCGGGCCGCGGCGGGTCCGGGCCGTGCGAGGGGCACGTGCGTGGTGCACACGTGCGCGCCGGCGGCCTGCGTGGAGAGCCGGCGGACGTCCGTGCCGAGCAGCCGGGCGATGAGCTCGGTCTCCAGCTCGCAGAACTGCGGGTAGCGGGCGGCCAGCTCCCGGACGGGGCAGTGGCCCTGGCACAGCTGCGCGGAGACGATGGTGCGCTGGTCCCCGCGCCCCACGGCGACCTCGTTCGTGGAGGCGGCGAAGCCGTCCTGGCTCAGCAGGCGCACGAGCACGGGCAGGCGGTCGGCGACCTCCGGCCCGGCGGCCTCGACCTCGGGGCGGTAGGCGGCCTCGAGCCGGTCCACGCGCTCCTGGATGAACTCGCGCACGGCATCGGGACCGGCGACGCGCCGGATGGCCTCCAGGGCGTCGGTGGCGATCTCGAGGTAGTCGTCGCCGAGCTTCGCGTGACCCTCGGGAGCCACGACGTAGCGGCGGGCGGGGCGGCCGGCGCCGCCGGTGCGGCGGCGGACCATGGTGACCTCGATGTAGTGCTGCTGCTCGAGGGCGTCGAGGTGGCGCCGCACGGCCGCCGGGGTGAGCTCGAGCATGTCGCCGAGGTCGGCGGCCGAGACCGGTCCGTGCTCCAGGACGGCCCCCAGCACGCGGGAGCGGGTGTTCTCCTCCTGCTCCGCCCGCGGTCCGCCGGAGGAGCGGGACAGGCTCCGGGCGTCCGTGGTGTGGGTCATGGGTGAACCGTGCGCTCCTGATCGGAGGTGGGGTGGAAGGTGGTGTGCTGCGCGGTGCGCCCCGCGCGGGGGCTCACTGAATACACAACCTCAGTATGTCGTTATTCATTCCGGTGCGGCCAGTAAGTTCAGCCTTACCCGGACCCGCCCCGGAAATCCCGACCTATTCATAATAACCCGCCGGGGCGGCGGGACCAAGGGGAACGGGGCGGCGGCGCGCCCCACTACACTGGTCCGGTGCCCGCCCACAGTCCCCCCGCGTCCTCGCCCGCGCTGGCGATCGAGCGCCTCGTCAAACAGTTCCCCGCCCGCCGACGACGCCCCCGCCGGGGTCCGGAGCAGGGGGCGGACGCGGTGCACGCCGTCGACGGCCTCTCCCTGACCGCCCGGCACGGCGAGATCACGGCGCTGCTCGGGCCCAACGGCGCGGGCAAGACCACCACCCTGGAGTGCGCCCAGGGCCTGCAGCGGCCCTCGGCGGGCGCGTCCGGCTGCTCGGGCAGGACCCGTGGCAGGCCGGTCCGGAACTGCGCGCCCGGGTGGGCGTCATGCTCCAGGAGGGCGGACTGCCGCAGGCGGTGCGCCCGCTGGAGCTGCTGCGGCACGTCGCCTCCCTCTACCGCAGCCCGCGGGACATGGACGCGCTCTTGGAGCGGCTCGGCATCAACGGCTTCGACCGCACGGTGGTCCGCCGCCTCTCCGGCGGCCAGCGCCAGCGGGTGGCCCTGGCGGCCGCTCTGGCGGGCAATCCGGAGGTCCTGTTCCTGGACGAGCCCTCGGCCGGGATGGACCCGCAGTCCCGCAACATCGTCTTCGACCTCGTGCAGCAGCTGCGCCGCGAAGGCGTGTGCATCATCCTGACCACGCACCTGCTCGACGACGCCCAGCGGCTGGCCGACCAGGTCTACATCGTCGACCACGGCCGGGTCATGGCCCAGGGCTCCGTGGCCGAGCTGGTGGCCCCCGGCGCGGACGCCCCGGCCGTGCTGGCCCTGACCCTGACCCCCGAACAGTCCGGGGCCGGTCCCTTCCCGTGGGAGGGACCCGGGTTCGAGGACGTGCACGCGAACCGCTCCGACCGCACGGTCACGCTCACCGGCCGGCTCACCCCGGGACAGCTCGAGACGGTGACCCGCTGGTTCACGGCCACCGGGACCCTGCCCGAGTCCCTGTCCCTGCAGCCCCGCACCCTCGAGGACGTCTTCCTCGACATCTCCGGACGGGAGATCCGATGACCGCACCCGCCCAGCCCCGCGCCACGCCCCCGCGCTCGGACCCAGCCCCCCTGGCCCGGCGGGTCGCCGCGCAGTCCCGCTACGAGGCCCTGACCATGCTGCGCAACGGCGAACAGCTGCTGCTGCTGGTGATCCTGCCGCTGATGGCGCTCGTGGCGCTGACCCTCACCGACCTGCTGGACGCCGACGTCCCGCGGGGGCTCACCCGCGTGGACGTGGCGGTGCCGGGCGTGCTCACCCTGTGCGTGCTCTCCAACGCGTTCTCCGGCCAGGGCATCCAGACCGGCTTCGACCGCCGCTACGGCGTGCTGCGCTTCCTCTCGACCACGCCCCTGGGCCGCGGCGGGCTGATCACCGGCAAGCTGGTGGCGATCGTGGCCGTGCTGGCGGTGCAGTACGTGCTCGTCGGGGCCCTCGGCGCCGCCCTGGGGTGGCGCCCGGACCCGGTGGCGGTGCTCGTCTCCGTGCCGGTGCTGCTGCTCGGCGCCGCCGCCTTCACCGGGCTGGGCCTGCTGCTGGCCGGCACCGTACGCGCCGAGGCGACCCTGGCCGTGACCAACCTCGTCTGGGTGGTGCTCGCGGCGGTCGGCGGGACCCTGTTCCCCTCCCGCACGCTGCCGCCGGCGCTGTCCTGGCTGGTGGACCTGCTGCCCTCCGGGGCGCTGGGCACCGCGATGCGGGAGATCTTCCTCACGGGTGGGCCCACGCTGCTGCCGCTGCTGGTGCTCGCCGTCTGGGCCGCCGCCGCGTGGGTCGCCGCGGTGCGCTGGTTCCGCTGGAGCTGACCGCCGGTCCGGTCCCGGACGGGACGGCGCGCCGCCCAGCGGCGCGGAAGGCCCGGCGAGCGGGACGGCCGGGGTGCCGCCGGGCTGCCGCCCGGGATGCCGGGGAGCCGCCGCCCCGTTGCCCGGGGGCGCCGCTCCCCCGTCCGTGCGCTTCCCGCCCGTGCGCGGAGCGGGGCGAAGGCGGATAAACTGGGACGGCAATCGCGCCCGCCGCCCTCCGTCCGGAAGTGAAGCCATGACCCCCGCCAGCGACCCCACCGACGCCGACGTCCGAGCGGACGGCAGGTTCCTGATGCCGACCCGGATCACCCCGTGGGTGCGGTGGATGGCGGTGGCCTCCCTGCTGGCCAACTCGCTGCTGATCCTCACCGGCGGGCTGGTGCGGCTCACCGGCTCCGGCCTGGGCTGCCCCACCTGGCCCCGCTGCACGGACGAGTCCTGGACGAACACCGCCGAGATGGGCCTGCACGGGGTGATCGAGTTCGGCAACCGGCTGCTCACCTTCGTGCTCGCGCTCGTGGCGGTCCTGACGTTCCTGGCCGTGCTGCGGCTGGGCCACCGGCACTGGGACCTGATGCTCATCGCCCTGGTGCTCGGTCTGGCCATCCCGCTGCAGGCCGTGGTCGGAGGAGTGGTCGTCCACACCGGCCTGAACCCGTGGCTCGTGGGCATCCACTACCTGATCTCCAGCGCGATGATCGCCCTGTCCGCCGTTCTGGTGAACCGGACCCGCAGACGCTCCCTGCCGGCCGTCCGCGACGCCGAGCGCCCCGGCCAGGCCCTGAGCCAGCGGCGCCTGATCCGCGCCCTCGTGGTGACCCTCGGTGTGCTCACCGCCCTGATCCTCTACCTGGGGACCCTGGTCACCGGCACCGGTCCGCACAGCGGGGACGACTCCAGCGCCCGGCACGCCTTCGACGCGTACCTGATCACCCGGGCCCACGCGGTGCCGGTGTACCTGATCGTCGTCACCGTGGTCGCGGGGCTGATGCTGGCGCGGCGCCGGCGGTGGCCCGTGCCCGTGGCATCGGCGCTGCACGTGATGCTGGCCGTGCTCGTGCTGCAGGCGCTGATCGGCTACTACCAGTACTTCAACGGCCTGCCGATCGTGGCGGTGGCCCTGCACCTGGTGGGCTCCGCGGCGCTGGTCTGGGCCGCGGCCCGGACCGTGGAGAAGGGCTTCGCGCTCACCCGCACCCCGGACGCGGTCGTGCGCGCCGCCCCGGACCAGCCGGTCGCCGAGGCTCCCGTCCGCGGCTGAGCGGGCTCAGGCCCGCTCGTCGGGGGCCTCGTCGAGCAGCTCCTCGACCGCCTGCGCCAGCCGCTGACGGCTGGCCGAGGGAATGGGCAGCAGCGGCCGCCGGGGCGGGGCCGTGCTCACCCCGCAGACCTCCGCGAGGGCGTAGAGGGAGCTGAGCGGGCGTTCCTGGCGCAGGATCTCCAGCAGCGGGGCCAGAGCGGCCTGCCACATGCGCACGGCCTCCTCGTCGCCCTCGACCACCGCGGCGCGGAAGGCGGCGTACTGGCGCGGCAGCACCGCCGCGATCCCCGAGTGCCACCCGGCGGCGTCCGGCGCCGCCTCGTGCAGCAGCCGCTCCCCGCTGACCCCGTGCGCGGTCCCCGGCTCGGCGAGCTCCGCGAACCGGGCCCGCCGCTCGGCGTACTCGCACGGGGTGCCGGCGGTGTCCTTGAAGGCGTTCACGTTCTCCAGCCAGGACAGCTCGGCCGCGAGCTCCACCGGGTAGCTGAAGCCCGTCGTCGTCGGGTTGTTGTAGACGCACAGCGGCAGGGACACGGCCGCGGCCACCGTCTCCACCTGGTCGGCGATCTCCTGGGACACGAGGGGGATGTAGGACAGGGGGTTGAGCACCAGCCCGTCCGCCCCGCCGTTCTCGGCGGCGTAGGCCATCTCGAGGACCTCGCGGGTGGTCATGGCCGAGATCCCCGCGCCCACCGGCACCCCGGAGCCGCGGGCGGCCTCCACCGCCACGCGCACGACCTCGGCCCGCTCGTCGCCGGAGAGGTACGCGAAGCTCCCCGAGCTGCCCAGCACCACCAGGGAGTCCACCCCGGAGCGGGACAGCCGGCGGACGTAGCGCTCGAGGGACTCCAGGTCCAGCCGGCCGCCCGGCTGGAAGGGGGTGATCGGATAGGCCACGAGCCCGGTGAAGGTCATGCTGAGCATGCGTCCATCCTAGGACCGCCCCGGGGACGGGCCGGTCCCGGGCGGCACGGGCGCAGCGCCGGGCTCAGAGGATGGGGCCGCCCACGAACGGGTCCACGGCCAGGGCGAGGAAGACGAACGTGATGTAGGCGATCGAGCCGTGGAACACGTACATCGCCTGCTTGTCGGTCGGCCGGCCGGCCACGGCGAGGGCGTGCAGCTTGTGGCTGTGCCGCACGAACCACGCGCCCGCGCCGAGGGCGGTCAGCGTGTAGACCCACCCGGCGCCGCCGACCGGCACCAGCAGCAGGGAGCACACCAGCGTGGCCCACGCATAGAGCACCACCTGGCTGCCCACGGTCCGGGCGCTGGAGACGGCCCCCAGCATGGGGACCCCGGCGCGGGAGTAGTCGTCGGCGTACTTCATCGACAGCGGCCAGTAGTGCGGCGGGGTCCACAGGAAGATGAACAGGAAGAGCACGAGGGCCGGCCAGTCTAGGCCGCCCGTCACCGCGGCCCAGCCGATGAGCACGGGCATGCACCCGGCCACCCCGCCCCACACGATGTTCTGGGCGGTGCGCCGCTTCAGGACGATCGAGTAGAACACGGCGTAGAGGAAGATGGCCGCGGCCCCGAGCGCGCCCGCGAGGACGTTGACGCCCACCGCCAGCCACACCACCGAGACGAGCGCCACGACCCAGGCGAACACGAGGGCCTCCCGGTCGGTGACCTCACCGGTGACGAGCGGACGCTTGGCCGTTCGCCGCATCACCCGGTCCTCCTCCCGGTCGATGTAGCAGTTGAACGCCCCGGCGGCCCCCGCGGCGAGCGTGCCGCCCACGAGGGTGTTGAGGATCAGCCAGAAGTCGGGCATGCCCTGCTGGGCGAAGATCATGGTGGGGACGGTCGCGACGAGCAGCAGCTCGATGATCCGCGGCTTCATGAGGGCCACGTAGGCCCGCAGCTTCCGGGAGAACGTCATCCGGCCCCCGGGACGGGAGGCCGCCGCACCACGCTCGTGCTCGGTGCCGAGGACCGGTCCTCCTGCGGTGCTCGACGTCTCGAGTGAGTTCACGAAATCATTGCTCCCGGTTGCGGTGGTGTCCCCCGCTCGGTGCGCGAGGAGGCCCGGCGACCGCGCGTCGCCGACACGGCGACGGTCGGCGCAGCAGCTGCGGGCGCGGAAGAAGGTCCTATACAGCATAGCGCGTGGCGCTGTCCGTTCCCGCCCCGGGAATGCCGGGAACGGGCAGATCGGCAGGCCCGTTCCGGTGGTTCCGGTCACGTCACCGAAATGCGTGTGACCTAAGCTGGACCCAGACCGCCGGTCCGGGACCGGCGTCCGCTGCGCACGGCAGCGGCTCCCAGCAGAAAGGGCTCCGATTTTCGTGACCGATCTCGATGTGAAGCTGAAGTGGACCGAGCAGGACCAGCGCGCCGTGGACACCGTCCGGGTGCTGGCCGCCGACGCGGTGGAGAAGGTGGGCAGCGGGCACCCCGGGACGGCGATGTCCCTGGCCCCGGCGGCGTACCTGCTGTTCCAGAAGGTGATGCGCCACGACCCGCGTGATGACCGGTGGACGGGGCGGGACCGGTTCATCCTCTCCCCCGGGCACACCTCCCTGACCCTGTACCTGCAGCTGTTCCTCTCCGGGTACGGCATGGAGCTCGACGACATCAAGTCGCTGCGCACCTGGGGGTCCAAGACCCCGGGGCACCCGGAGTACCGGCACACCACCGGGGTGGAGATCACCACCGGCCCGCTGGGCCAGGGCCTGGCCTCGGCGGTGGCTTCGCCTACGCCCAGCGCTACACCCGGGGCCTCTTCGACCCCGACGCCCCGGCCGGGGAGTCCCCGTTCGACCACACGGTGTACGTGATCGCCTCCGACGGCGACCTGCAGGAGGGGATCACCTCCGAGGCGTCCTCCCTGGCCGGGGTGCAGGAGCTGGGGAACCTCGTGGTGATCTACGACCAGAACCACATCTCCATCGAGGACGACACCGACGTGGCCTTCACCGAGGACGTGCTCAAGCGCTACGAGGCCTACGGGTGGGACGTGGCCCGGGTGGACTGGACGAAGTCCGGGGACTACGTCGAGGACGTCGAGGAGCTCTACGCGGCGATCCGCGCGGCCAAGGCCGAGACCTCGAAGCCCTCGATGATCGCGCTGCGCACGATCATCGGCTGGCCGGCCCCGACCAAGCAGAACACCGGCGGGATCCACGGCTCCAAGCTCGGGGCCGAGGAGGTCGCCGCCACCAAGGAGATCCTCGGCTTCGACCCGGAGCAGAACTTCCAGGTGGAGGAGGAGGTCCTGGCCCACACGCGCGGGATCCAGGACCGGATGAGCTCCTACCGCCAGGAGTGGGAGCAGAAGTTCGACGACTGGCGGGAGGCCAACCCCGAGCGGGCGGCCCTCTACGACCGGATCCGGGCCGAGGAGCTGCCCGAGAACCACCGGGAGGCGTTCCCCGTCTTCGAGGCGGGCAAGGACGTGGCGACCCGCTCGGCCTCGGGGAAGGTGCTCAACGCCATCGCCGAGACGTTCCCGGAGCTGTGGGGCGGTTCGGCCGACCTGGCCGGGTCCAACAACACCACCATCGAGTCCGCGGCCTCCTTCATCCCGGAGGCCCGCTCCACGAACAAGTGGACGGGCCACCCCTACGGGCGGGTGCTGCACTTCGGGATCCGTGAGCACGCCGCGGCGGCGATCGTCAACGGCATCACCATGTCCTCACAGACGAGGGCGTTCTCCGGGACGTTCCTGATCTTCTCGGACTACCAGCGCCCGGCCGTGCGGCTCGGGGCCCTGATGAAGGTCCCCTCGATCTACGTGTGGACCCACGACTCGATCGGTCTGGGCGAGGACGGGCCCACCCACCAGCCGGTGGAGCAGCTCTCGGCCCTGCGCGCGATCCCGGGACTGGACGTGGTCCGTCCGGCCGACGCCAACGAGACCGCAATCGCCTGGCGCACGATCCTGGAGGGGCACGAGCGCCCCGCCGGGATCGCGCTGACCCGTCAGAACGTGCCGACCTTCGCCCGCCAGGACCTCCACCCCGAGGCCGAGGGCGAGAAGTTCGCCTCCGCCGAGGGCACCGCCCGCGGCGGGTACGTGCTGGCCGACTCCGAGGGCACCCCGGACGTGGTGCTGATCGGCACCGGCTCCGAGGTGTCCCTGGCGGTGGAGGCCCGCGAGCTGCTCAAGGAGCAGGGGGTCGCCGCCCGGGTGGTCTCCATGCCGTGCCGGGAGTGGTTCGACGCCCAGGACGCCGACTACCGCGAGTCCGTGATCCCGGCCGCCGTGAAGGCCCGGGTCTCGGTGGAGGCCGGGATCGCCATGTCCTGGCGGGACCTGATCGGCGACGCCGGGCGGGCGGTGTCCCTGGAGCACTTCGGGGAGTCGGCCGACTACGAGACCCTCTACCGCGAGTTCGGCATCACCGCCGAGGCGGTGGTCGCGGCCGCCCAGGACTCCCTCACCGCCGCTCAGGAGTCCGTCTCCGCGAACCGCTGACCCGCGGCGCGCACCGACCGAGCACCTTCCGCGCAGCGCGTGCCCCGCACGCGCTGCCCCGAACACGAGGACTGACACACATGACCACCCCCACCCAGAAGCTCTCCGACGCCGGCGTCTCGATCTGGCTCGACGACCTCTCCCGCGAACGCCTGGCCTCCGGTGGGCTGCAGCGGCTGATCGACGAGAAGGACGTCGTGGGCGTGACCACCAACCCCACGATCTTCGCCGCCGCCCTCGCCGCCCACGACGCCTACGAGGACCAGGTCAAGGAGCTCGCCGCGGCCGGCACCGACGTCGACGAGGCCGTGCTGGCCATCACCACCGACGACGTCCGCGACGCCTGCGACCTGTTCGCCCCGATCGCCGAGGCCACCCAGGGCGTGGACGGGCGGGTGTCCATCGAGGTGGACCCGCGCCTGGCCCAGGACGCGGACGCGACCGCGGCCATGGCCCAGCGCCTGTCGACGACCATCGGCCGGGACAACGCGCTGATCAAGATCCCGGCCACCGAGGCCGGGCTGCCCTCGATCACCGCGACCATCGCCGAGGGGATCTCCGTGAACGTGACGCTGATCTTCTCCCTGGAGCGCTACCGAGCGGTCGTCAACGCCTACCTGCTGGGCCTGGAGCAGGCCCTGGAGAACGGCAAGGACCTGGCCGGGATCCACTCCGTGGCCTCCTTCTTCGTCTCGCGCGTGGACGCCGAGATCGACAAGCGCCTGGACGCGGTCGGCACCGAGGAGGCCGAGGGCCTGAAGGGCCGGGCCGGCCTGGCCAACGCCCGCCTCGCCTACCAGGTCTTCGAACAGTCCCTGGACACCGAGCGCTGGGCGCGCCTGGCCGCGGCCGGGGCGAACCCGCAGCGGCCGCTGTGGGCCTCGACCGGGGTGAAGGACCCGTCCCTGCCGGACACCCTGTACGTCGCCGGCCTGGTGGCCCCGAACACCGTGAACACCATGCCGGAGAAGACCCTCGAGGCGACCTTCGACCACGCCGAGATCACCGGCGACACGATCACCGGCACCTACGAGGAGTCCAACGAACTCCTGGACCGGATCGCCGGCGTGGGGATCTCCTACGACGAGGTCGTGGAGAAGCTCGAGGCCGAGGGACTGACCAAGTTCGAGGACTCCTGGGCGGAACTGCTCGAGACGGTCCGCACCGCCCTCGACAACGCCCGCTGAGCCGGAGCGTCCCACGCCCGTACCGCCCTGCCCGACCCGAAGAAGGAGACCCATGAGTTCCCTGTCCGTCCAGACCTCCGGCGCGGCCCGCGAGGCCGTCGACCGGCACGTCCCCGCGCTCGTGGGCGACGGGTTCGCCTCGAAGCTCTTCGCCCAGGACCCCACGCTGTGGGGCGCCGCGGCCGAGGAGGAGTCCGCCAAGCGGCTGGGCTGGGTGGAGGCGGCCGAGGTCTCCCGTCCGCTGGTCGCCCAGATCACCGCCCTGCGGGAGGAGTTCGCCGCCGAGGGGGTGGACCGGTTCGTGCTGGCCGGCATGGGCGGGTCCTCCCTGGCCCCCGAGGTGATCACCCGCACCGCGGGCGTCGAGCTGTTCGTGCTCGACTCCACGGACCCGGAGATGGTCGGCGCGGCCCTGGCCGACCGGCTGGAGCGGACCGCGATCGTGGTCTCCTCGAAGTCCGGCTCCACCGTGGAGACGGACTCGGCCCGCCGGGTCTTCGCCCGGGCGTTCGAGGAGGCCGGGATCGACGCCGCCTCGCGCATCGTGGTGGTCACCGACCCCGGCTCCCCCATGGAGTCCTCGGCCCGGGAGGCCGGCTACCGCCGCGTCTTCACCGCCGACCCGACCGTGGGCGGGCGCTTCTCCGCGCTCACCGCGTTCGGGCTGGTCCCCTCCGGCCTGGCCGGGGTGGACGTGGAGGCGCTGCTGGACGACGCCGACGAGGCCGCCGAGGTGCTGCGCGAGGACGCCGAGGACAACCCCGCCCTGCACCTGGGGGCGGCCCTGGGCGGCACGGAGCCCCTGCGCAACAAGCTGGTCTTCCGGGACCTCGGCTCCGGGATCGCCGGGTTCGCCGACTGGGCGGAGCAGCTGATCGCGGAGTCCACGGGCAAGGAGGGCAAGGGCGTGCTGCCCGTCGTCGTCGGCGACGGCGACGCCCCGGAGGCCGGCGCCGCCGACGTCCTCGTGGTGGAGCTCGTCGCCGAGGACGCCGAGGAGGCGCCGCAGGGCGACGTCGTCCGGGTGGCCGGGTCCCTCGGCTCGCAGCTGATGCTGTGGGAGGTCGCCACCGCGGTCGCCGGGCGTCTGCTGGGCATCAACCCGTACGACCAGCCGGACGTGGAGTCGGCCAAGAACGCGACCCGGGCGCTGCTCGCGGACAAGCCGAAGCCGACGCAGGCCGACGTCGTCGACGGGCCGGTGGAGATCCGCGGCGCGCAGGAGCTGCTCGACGGCACCCGCACGGTCGAGGACGCCCTCGGCCGGCTGCTCGCCCAGCTGCCGGAGACCGGCTACCTGTCCGTGCAGGCCTACTTCGACCGGCTGACCTGGGCGGACCTGGAGGACGTCCGCCCGCTCCTCGCCCGGGCCACGGGCCGGCCCGTCACCTTCGGGTGGGGCCCGCGGTTCCTGCACTCCACCGGCCAGTACCACAAGGGCGGCCCGGCCGAGGGCGTGTACCTGCAGATCACCGCCGCCTCGGGGACGGACCTGGACATCCCGGACAGCCCGTTCAGCTTCGGCGAGCTGATCTCCGCGCAGGCCGACGGGGACGCCCAGGTCCTCGCCGACCACGGCCGCCCGGTGCTGCGGCTGCGGCTCACCGACCGCGCCGAGGGCGTGGCGCGGCTGCGGCAGGCGGTCGAGGCCCTCGGCCGGTAGCCGGGCGGGGCGACCCGCGACGCTGTCCTAGAATGGGAGGACGCCACGGTCGGCGCGGGACGCCCCGCGCCGGCCGTTGTGCGTGGAGGAGCTCGAGGGCGGCGCCCGCCCGCGGGCCCGCAAAGACGTGAAGGAGTACCGTTGCCAGACAACAATGCCCGCAATCCTCTGCGGGACCCGAGGGACAGACGGCTCGAGCGGGTCGCCGCCCCGTCGGCGCTCGTGCTCTTCGGCGTGACCGGCGACCTCGCGAAGAAGAAGCTGCTGCCGGCGATGTACGACCTCGTGAACCGGGGGCTGCTGCCGCCGTCGTTCGCGCTCGTCGGGTTCGGCCGCCGCGACTGGTCCCACGAGCAGTTCCGCGAGGTCGTGCGGGAGTCCGTCGAGGCCCACGCCCGCACCCCCTTCCAGGAGGACGTGTGGCGCCAGTTCTCCTCCGGGGTGCGGTTCGTGCGCGGGGAGTTCGACGAGGACAAGGCCTACGAGGCGCTCAAGGCGACCCTCAAGGAGCTCGACGTCCACGCCGGGACGCGCGGCAACCACGCCTTCTACCTCTCCATCCCGCCCAAGGCGTTCGAGACGGTGTGCCAGCAGCTCGCCGACCACGGGCTCGCCCAGCACGAGAACGCCGCCGGGTGGCGCCGCGTGGTGATCGAGAAGCCCTTCGGCCACGACCTCGCCTCCGCGTCCGAGCTCAACGCCATCGTCGAGCGGGTGTTCCCGGCCGACTCGGTGTTCCGCATCGACCACTACCTGGGCAAGGAGACGGTGCAGAACATCCTGGCCCTGCGCTTCGCCAACCAGATGTTCGAGCCGCTGTGGAACTCCCGGTACGTGGACCACGTGCAGATCACCATGGCCGAGGACATCGGCATCGGCTCCCGCGCGGGCTACTACGACGGCGTGGGCGCGGCCCGCGACGTCATTCAGAACCACCTCCTGCAGCTGCTGGCCCTGACCACCATGGAGGAGCCGCTGTCCTTCCAGGCCCACCACATGCGCGCGGAGAAGGCCAAGGTGCTCGCCTCCGTCGTGGTCCCGGAGGACCTGGCGGCGGCCTCGGCGCTCGGCCAGTACGAGGCCGGGCTGCAGGGCGGGCAGCGCGTGCGGGCCTTCCACCAGGAGCAGGACATCCCGGACGACTCCCGCACCGAGACCTACGCGGCGCTGCGCCTGGAGATCAACAACCGCCGCTGGGCGGGCGTGCCGTTCTACCTGCGCGCCGGCAAGCGCCTGGGCCGGCGCGTCACCGAGATCGCGGTGCAGTTCAAGAACTCCCCCAACCTGCTGTTCGGGGACAACGGGCACGAGGCGCTCGGGCAGAACGTCATCGTGATCCGGATCCAGCCCGACGAGGGCGTGACCATCCGGCTGGGCTCCAAGGTGCCCGGGACGCAGTCGGAGATCCGCGACGTCACCATGGACTTCGGCTACGGCCACTCGTTCACGGAGTCCAGCCCCGAGGCCTACGAGCGCCTCATCCTCGACGTGCTGCTCGGGGAACCCCCGTTGTTCCCGGACCACGAGGAGGTCGAGCTGTCCTGGCGCATCCTCGACCCCTTCGAGGAGTGCTGGACGGAGCAGGAGATCAAGCCGGAGCCGTATGCGCCGGGGTCCTGGGGACCCGACGCCGCCGACGAGCTGCTGGCCCGCGACGGACGCGTCTGGAGGCGACCGTGATCGTTTCGATGGAGAACACCACCACCTCGGCCATCGACAAGAAGCTGAGCCAGCTGAGGGACCAGCACGGCGTCGTGACGCTGGGCCGGGTGCTCACGCTCGTGATCCTCGCCCAGGCCGGGCACTCGGAGGCCGCGCTGGAGGCCGCGAACTTCGCCAGCCACGAGCATCCCTGCCGGATCCTCGTGCACGTGGCGCACTCCTCGTCGGAGGAGACCCGGCTGGACGCCCAGCTGCGCATGGGCGGGGACGCCGGGGCCTCGGAGGTGATCGTGCTGCACGGCTACGGCGAGCTGGCCGAGCCCACCGAGACCCTGTTCTCGGCGCTGCTGCTGCCGGACGCGCCCATCGTCGCCTGGTGGCCGCACACCGTGCCGCCGCCCTCGCCGCACACCTCCTCGATCGCCGGGATCGCCCACCGCCGGATCATGGACTCCGCGCGCAGCGACGACGCCTACGAGACCCTCGCGGAGCTGCACCGGCGGTACGTCCCGGGCGACACCGACCTCGCCTGGACGCGGGTCACCAACTGGCGGATCCAGCTCGCGGCGGTCCTCGACCAGGCCGACCCCGCGCCCGTGCGCGAGGTCGTCGTCGAGGGCTGCGGCCGCTCCCCCAGCGTGGTGCTGCTCGGCACCTGGCTGGGCACCCGGCTCGACGCCGAGGTGACCTTCGTGAACAACCCCGGTCCCCGCCGCCTGGACCGCGTCACGCTGGTGCGGGACGACGGCGAGATCGTGCTCGAGCGGCCCGGGCGCACGGTCGCCTGGCTCCGCCAGCCGGGCCAGCCGGACCAGCAGATCGCCATGCCGGTGCGGGACCTCAACGCCTGCATCGCCGAGGAGCTGCGCCGCCTGGACCCGGACGAGGTGTACGGCGAGGTGCTGACCACCGGGCTGCGCGACGTCCGGGTCGCCCAGATCGTCGACACCGCCGGGGAGCTGGCGCCCGGGGCGGCGCGGTTCCTGGCCGAGCACGGCGGCGGCCGGGCCGACGGGGAACAGCCGGCGGCCCCGGCCGGGGCCGCCCCGGCGGACCCCGGGACCGCTGTCCCGGCGTCCGAGCCGGTCGCGCAGGCCGCATCCACCGCCCCCGGGGAGGACCGCGCGTGAGCCCCGCAGCCGAGACGGTCCCCCACCCGGACAAGGACACGCTGGCCGCGGAGAGCGCCGAGCGGGCCCTGGCCGTCCTCGCGGAGGCGCAGCAGGAGCGCGGGGAGGCCACGGTCGTCCTGACGGGCGGGAGCATGGGCGCCGCCGTGCTCGCCGCGCTCGGCGCCTCGCCCCGCCGCACCGAGGTCGACTGGTCGCGGGTGAACGTCTGGTGGTCGGACGAACGGTTCGTGGCCGAGGACAGCCCCGAGCGCAACTGCGTCCAGGCCGTGGAGGCCCTCGGCGGCGCCCTGACCCTGAACCCGGACCGGGTGCACTACATGGGCAGCGCCGACGAGTTCGCCACGGCGGAGGAGGCCGCCCTCGACTACCGTCGCGAGCTCGCCGCCGCGGCCGACGCGGAGCAGCGCGCGGAGGCCTTCCCCGTCTTCGACCTCTCCCTGCTGGGCCTGGGGCCGGACGGCCACGTGGCGTCCCTGTTCCCCGGCCTGCGGCACGTCCACGAGAGCGGGGCCACCGTGGTCGCGGTGCACGGCTCCCCCAAGCCCCCGCCGGACCGGATCAGCATGACCCTGCCGCTCGTCAACGCGGCGCGGCGGGTCTGGTTCCTGGTGGCCGGGGCGGACAAGGCCGAGGCCGTCGCGGCCGTGCGGGCCGGCGCCCCGCTGGAGCGCACGCCCGGCGCCGGGGTCCGCGGGACCGAGGAGACGCTGCTGCTCGTGGCCCGGGACGCGCTCGGGCGGCTCGAGCGGCGGCCGCCGCCACCCAGTAAAGCGACCCGGCCCCGGGTTCCCCGGCCGATCACGGAACGTCGTGGTCGGCCGGGAACCCGGGGCCGGTTGCGTGCGGAGCGCGCTCAGCCGGTGCGGAACCGGGTCAGGCGGCGACCTCGGCGAAGCGCATGACCAGCGCGTAGGCAGCGATGGACAGCGCCCACACCACGGCGGTGCCGGTGGTGAGCCGGATGAGGTTCTTCTGGGCCACCCCGGAGGTGTTGAGCGACTGGGTCATCCCGCCGCCGAACATGTCGGAGAGCCCGCCGCCCTTGCCCTTGTTCAGGAGCACGAGCAGGACGGCCAGGAGGCTGGTGATCACGATGATCGCCAGGAGCACGGTCTGCAGAATTTCCACTGGGGCCTTCCCTCGGGGTGTCCGTCGAGCAGCCGCGCCGGGCGGGGCGCGGACGGTCAGGGGGTCGTGATCAGTCGGTCACGAGGTGTTGCTCGAACCTGGCAATGCTAGCAAACTCCTGCGCGTCGAGGCTGGCGCCGCCGACCAGCACGCCGTCCACGTCCTTGCCCTGCAGGATCGCCCCGGCGTTGGCGGCCTTCGCCGACCCGCCGTAGAGGATGCGGGTCTTCGCGGCGGTCGCCTCGTCGTAGAGCCCGGCGAGCTCCGCGCGGATGGCCGCGGCCATCTCCTGGGCGTCGCCGGGGCCGGCGACCTCGCCGGTGCCGATCGCCCAGACCGGCTCGTAGGCCACGACGAGCTCGGCCACCCGCTCCGCGTCGAGTCCGGCGATGGAGCCGCGCAGCTGCTCGAGGGTGAACGCGACATGGTCCCCGGCCTGGCGGACCTCGAGGCCCTCGCCCACGCACAGCACCGGGACGAGGCCGTGGCGGTGGGCGGCGCCGATCTTGGCGTTGCACTGCTCGTCGGTCTCGCCGTGGATCGTGCGGCGCTCCGAGTGGCCCACGAGCACGTAGGTGCAGCCGAGCTTGGCCAGGAACTGCCCGGAGATGTCGCCGGTGTAGGCGCCGGAGTCCTTGTCGGAGAGGTCCTGGGCGCCGTAGACCACGCGCAGGTCGTCGCCGTCGACGAGGCTCTGCACCGAGCGCAGGTCGGTGAACGGCGGGAAGACCGCCACCTCGGCGCGGGAGTAGTCGTGCTTGGCGTCGTCCAGGGTCCACGCGAGCTTCTGCAGCAGCGTGATGGCCTGGGCGTGGTCCATGTTCATCTTCCAGTTGCCCGCGATCAGCGGCGTGCGGTCGAACTGTCCGTTGGTCTGCGAAGTCATCGGGGAACTCCTGTCCGCGGCGGGTGCGCCGCTCGTCGTGCGGGTCGGCAGTGGTGCGCTGGGCCGGAAGGGCACCCAGGCCGTGCGGGCCGGGGTGCCCTTCCGCGGTGGTGCGTGCGGGTCAGGCGCCGAGGGCGACGACCCCGGGCAGCTCCTTGCCCTCGATGAACTCGAGGGAGGCTCCGCCGCCGGTGGAGATGTGGCCGAACTGGTCGTCGCGGAAGCCCAGGTTGCGCACCGCCGAGGCGGAGTCTCCGCCGCCGATCACGCTCATGGCGTCCGCGGCGACGATGGCCTCGGCGACCTCCCGGGTGCCGGCGGCGAACGCGTCCATCTCGAACACGCCCATGGGGCCGTTCCAGAAGATGGTGCGCGCGGCCTTGATCCGCTCGGCGAACAGCGCCGCCGAGGCGGGGCCGATGTCCAGGCCGAGGCCGGAGGCCCCGATCTCGCCGCCCACGATGTCCTCCACGGGACGGGTCTCGTGCGCCGCGTCGGCGGCGAACGCCGCCGCGTACACGACGTCCACGGGCAGCACGATCTCCGTGCCGGCGGCGGCGGCCTTCTCGAGGTAGCCCTTGACGGTCTCGATCTGGTCCTCCTCCAGCAGCGACCCGCCGACGCGGTGGCCCTGGGCCGCCAGGAACGTGAAGACCATCCCTCCGCCGATGAGCAGGGAGTCGGCCTTGCCGATGAGGTTCTCGATCACGGCGAGCTTGTCGGAGACCTTGGAGCCGCCCATGACGACCACGAACGGCCGCTCCGGGTCCTGGACGACCTTCGTGAGCACGTCGAGCTCCCGCTTGACCAGGTCGCCTGGTAGGCCGGGAGCCGGTGGGCGATGTCGAAGACGGAGGCGTGCTTGCGGTGCACCGCCCCGAACGCGTCGTCCACGTAGGCCCCGCCCTCACCCGTCAGGGCGGCGAGCTCGTCCGCGAAGGCGCCGCGCTCGGCGTCGTCCTTCGAGGTCTCCCGGGGGTCGAAGCGCACGTTCTCGAGCACCAGCACCTCGCCGTCGGCCAGGGCTCCGGCCTTGTCCCGGGCGTCCGGGCCGACGACGTCGGTGGCGACCCGCACCGGCACGTCGGCCAGGTCGGCCAGGCGCTGCCCGGCGGGGGCGATCGAGTACTTCGGGTCGACCTCCCCCTTCGGGCGGCCCAGGTGCGCCATCACGATGACGCGGGCCCCGGCGTGGGCGAGCTTCTCGATGACCGGCAGCGAGGCGCGGACGCGTCCGTCGTCGGTCACCGCGAAGCCGTCCAGCGGGACGTTGAGGTCCGAGCGGACCAGGACGCGGCGTCCGGCGACGCCGTCGGCGATCAGTTCGTCAAGTGCATGAGCCATGCCACTCACCCTACCCCGGGGCCGCCGCGCCGCCGCCGCTCAGAGCTGGTCGCCGACGTGCTGGACGACGTTGACGAGCCGGGAGGTGTAGCCCCACTCGTTGTCGTACCAGGCGATGACCTTGACCTGGTTGTCGATGACCTTCGTCAGCGGGGCGTCGAAGATCGTGGAGATGCTGTCGCCCTGGATGTCCGAGGAGACGATGGGGTCCTCGGTGTACTTGACGATGCCCTTCATGGGGCCCTCGGCGGCCTCCTTCATGGCGGCGTTGACGGCCTCGACGGAGACCTCCTGGGACGCCTCGAAGGTCAGGTCGACCACGGAGCCGGTGGGCACCGGGACGCGCACGGCGAAGCCGTCCAGCTTGCCCTTGAGCTCCGGCAGCACCAGGCCGACGGCGGCGGCAGCGCCGGTGGTGGTGGGCACCATGTTCAGGGCGGCGGCGCGGGCCCGGCGCAGGTCCGAGTGCGGGCCGTCCTGCAGGTTCTGGTCCGCGGTGTAGGCGTGGATGGTGGTCATCAGGCCGCGCTCGATGCCGAACGCGTCGTTGAGCACCTTGGCCATCGGGGCGAGGCAGTTGGTGGTGCAGGAGGCCGCCGAGACGATGTTCATCGACGCGGAGTCGTAGGAGTCCAGGTTCACGCCCGGCACGAAGGTGCCGTCGATATCCTTGCCCGGTGCGGACAGGACGACCTTCTTGGCGCCGCCGTCCAGGTGGGCCTTGGCCTTGCTGCCGTTGGTGAAGCGGCCGGTGGACTCGACGACGACGTCCACGCCCAGGTCGCCCCAGGGCAGCTTCGCGGGGTCCGGCTCGGCGAGGAACGTGATCTGCTGGCCGTCGACGGTCATGCCGTCGCCGTTCAGGGCGACCTCACCGGGGTAGCGGCCCATGATGGAGTCGTACTTGAAGAGGTGGACCAGGGTCTCCGGGTCCGTGAGGTCGTTGACCGCCACGACCTCGATGTTGTTGCCCTGCTCGCGCGCCGCGCGGAGGAAGTTGCGTCCGATGCGTCCGAAGCCGTTGATTCCCACTCGAATGGTCACTGGGTTCTCCTGTGTTGGTCGGGATCTGGATCGATGAACCGCGTCTATTCTACGTGGTTATCGATGGGTTGTCTTGGGGTCATGAAAGATTCAACCCAAATTCATTCCAAAACCCACACAAAACCACATTCTGGTGTCCAGGGCATCGGAAACCCACGGAGAGGCAGATCGAGCCCGGACCGCACCACGCCGGGGCGGGCGGGTCTCCCCCGCCGGCCCCGGCGGTGCAGCATCTCGGACGGCGCTCAGGACGGCATGGCGTCCGCGGCCACCCCCGCGTCCGTGCCCGGGATCCCCAGCTCCTCGGCCCGGCGGTCCGCCATGGCCAGCAGCCGGCGGATCCGGCCGGCGACCGCGTCCTTGGTCAGCGGGGGGTCGGCCAGCCGGCCGAGCTCGTCCAGGCTCGCCTGCTTGTTGGACAGCCGCAGCTCCCCCGCCTGCCGCAGGTGCTCGGGGACCTCGTCGCCGAGGATCTCCAGCGCCCGCTCCACCCGGGCGCCGGCGGCGACGGCGGCCTGGGCGGAGCGGCGGAGGTTGGCGTCGTCGAAGTTGGCGAGCCGGTTGGCGGTGGCCCGGACCTCCTTGCGCATCCGGCGGTCCTCCCACTGCAGCAGCGTCTGGTGGGCGCCCATCCGGGTGAGCAGCGCCGCGATCGCGTCACCGTCGCGCACGACCACCCGGTCCACCCCCCGGACCTCGCGGGCCTTCGCGAGCACCCCGAGCCGGCGGGCCGCGCCCACCAGCGCCAGGGCGGCCTCGGGCCCGGGGCAGGTGAACTCCATCGCGGCGGAGCGGCCGGGCTCCGTGAGGGAGCCGTGGGCGAGGAAGGCGCCGCGCAGCACGGCCTCGGCGTCGGCCACGGCCCCGTTGACCACGGCCGGCGGCAGCCCGCGCACCGGGCGCCCGCGCGAGTCCAGCAGCCCGGTGCGCCGGGCGAGGGCCTCACCGTCCTGGACGACGCGCACCACGTACGAGCTGCCGCGGCGCAGTCCGCCGCCGGAGACGACCACGATCTCGCTCTCGTGGCCGAAGACCTCGGCGATCGCCCGGCGCGCCCGGCGCGCCGTGGCGCCGAGGTCGACCTCCGCCTCGACGACGATGCGTCCCGAGACGATGTGCAGTCCGCCCGCGAAGCGCAGCAGGGCCGACAGCTCGGCGCGCCGTTCCGAGGACTTCTTGATCTCGAGGCGGGACAGTTCTTCCTTGACCGATGACGTCAGGGCCACGCGGTTCCTTTCCTGGGGACTCTGGATGTGGGGCGGTGCGGGCGGCTCAGCGGTGGCGCTCGAAGATCTCCTGGTAGGCGGCCGCGAGCCGGAGGGTGTTGTGCACGGCGGTGCCGGGGTGGGCCCGGACGTCGGCGTAGAAGACCTCGGCGCCCAGGGACGCGGCGACCTCCTCGAGGTCGGCACCGTCCTCGGTGGCGGAGGGGTCGGCCAGCACGACGTCGAGGGTCAGGTCGGGGCAGTAGGCGTGCAGGACCCGCAGGTGGTCGGCCGCGGTCTTGCCCTGGGTCTCGGTGTCCGGGGACAGGTTCAGCGTGACGCAGCGGCGGGCCGCGGAGTCGCAGATGGCCCGGCGCAGCTCCGGCAGCAGCAGGTGCGGCAGCACGGAGGTGTGCCAGGATCCCGGTCCCAGGATCACCCAGTCCGCGAGCCCGACCGCCTCCACGGCCTGCGGGCACGCCGGGGCGTCGGGCGGGACGAGGCGCACGTTGCCCACGTCGGCCTGCTTGGCGAGCACCGCCTGCCCCGTGATCGTGCGGACCGCGCCCGGGTCCGCCGGGCGGCCGGGGGTCCCGGCGCCGGGCACGTCCCCGGCGATGACCAGCGGCTGCGTGGACATCGGCAGCACCCGGCCGCGGGCGCCCAGCAGGGCACCGGCCCACTCGAGGCCGGCCACCGGGTCCCCCAGCAGCTCCCACAGCGTGACGATCAGCAGGTTGCCCAGGGCGTGGTTGTCCAGGGTCGTGGCCCGGCCCAAGGCGCTGCTGAAGCGGTGCTGCATGACGTCGCGCCACGTCCGGCCCCACTCCGAGTCGTCGCACAGGGCGGCGAGGGCCATCCGCAGGTCCCCCGGGGGCAGGACACCGAGCTCGTCGCGCAGCCGGCCGGAGGAGCCGCCGTCGTCGGCGACCGTCACGACGGCGGTGAGCAGCGGGGTGATGCGCCGCAGTGCGGCGAGGTTGGCCGAGAGCCCGTGCCCGCCGCCGAGGGCCACCACGGAGGGGCTCTCGTCGCCGGGGCGCCGCCCGGACGGGTCCGGGGTGTGGTGCGGGTCGGCCTCGGCGCGGCTGCTCAGCGGCAGCCGGGGGAACGCGCCGGTGGGGGGAATGGTCATCGAGGGTCCAAAGGGGGTCAGGGCTGGCCGGTCACTCCCGGCCCACGTCCCGGTGCTGGATGTTGACGGTCACGAGCGGCAGCTTGGCGAGCCTGCGGGCCACCTCCTCGCTGACGGCCACGGAGCGGTGCTTCCCGCCCGTGCAGCCGATCGCGATGGTGGCGTAGTGCTTGTTCTCCGTACGGTACCCCGCGAAGACCGGCTCCAGCATCGAGACGAAGCGGTCCACGAACTGCCGGGGCCCCTCGTCCTGGAAGACGTAGTCCCGCACCTCGGGGTCCTTGCCGGTGCGGGGCCGCAGGGACGGGACCCAGTGCGGGTTCGGGATGAAGCGGACGTCGGCCACGTAGTTCGCGTCCGCCGGGACCCCGTACTTGAAGCCGAAGCTGAGCACGGTCAGGCGCAGCACCACGGGCCCGTTGGTGGAGAAGAGGTCGGCCACGGCCTTGGACAGGGCGTGCACGTTGAACCCGGAGGTGTCCAGCACTACGTCGGCCGACTCCCGCAGGTCCGTCAGCAGGGCCCGCTCCGCCCGGATCCCGTCCAGGATCCGGCCGCCGGCCTGGAGGGGGTGGGGCCGGCGCTGGTGCTCGTAGCGCGAGACCAGCACCTCGTCGGCCGCGTCCAGGAACAGCACGGAGAAGTCGACGTCGGAGGCCTCCAGGGCCGCGAGCGTCTCCTTCATGTCGTTGAACAGCGCCTTGCCGCGGACGTCGATCACCACGGCCAGCTTCGGCAGGGCCTGCGGGGTGCGGGAGACGAGGTCCGCGAGGGTGTGCAGCATCTGCGGCGGCAGGTTGTCGACCACGTACCAGCCGAGGTCCTCCAGGGCGTTGGCGGCGGTGCTGCGCCCGGCCCCGGACATGCCGGTGACGATGAGCAGCTCCGAGCTCGTGGGCTTGGCGTGGTCCGTTCCGTCCGCGGCCGTGTCCGTGCCGGCGGTGTGCTCGCTCATGTCCGATCCGTCTCCCGTCGTCCTGCCTCGGCCTGCCCTCACGTGTTCTGCTCCGGACCGTCCCGTCCCGTGCCGTCCGGCCGCGGGCCGCCCCGCCCGGGACGGTGGCCCGCCGCCCGTGCCCGCGGCGGTCCGTTCCAGCCTAACCGGGTTCGCGGCCCGGGCCGGCCGTCACGACGCGGGGCGGCGGCTCAGGAGAGCACCTCGCCCGTGGTCATGTTCACGGCCGGGGCGGCGTCCTCCTGCTGGGACTGCAGGGCGGCGGCGACCTTCTCCGACAGCGCCCGACCGAACCCCGGCACCTGCTCGATCTCCTCCACCCGGGCCGCTCTGAGCTTCTTGACCGACCCGAAGTGCTTGAGCAGGGCCTTCTGCTTGGCCGGCCCCACCCCGGGCAGCTCGTCCAGCACGGAGACGGTCATCGCGGAGGAGCGCTTCTTGCGGTGGAAGGTGATGGCGAAGCGGTGGGCCTCGTCGCGGATGCGCTGGAGCAGGAACAGGCCCTGGCTGGCCCGCGGCAGGATCACCGGGAACTCGTCGTCCGGGACCCACACCTCTTCCAGCCGCTTGGCGAGGCCGACCACGTGGACGTCGTCGATGCCGAGGTCGGCCAGCGCCCGGGCCGCGGCGGCGACCTGCGGCGGGCCGCCGTCGACCACCACGAGGCTGGGCGGGTACGCGAACCGCGCCCGCTCCGGCGCCTCGGCACCGGCCTCGACCTGCCCGGTGCGGGGACCGGCGGCCTCCCGCTGGGCCTTCTCCTCGAGGTGGCGGCGGAAGCGGCGGGAGATGACGTCGTACATCGAGGCGGTGTCGTCCCGGGCCGCCTCCCCGGTGATGGAGAACTTCCGGTAGTCCGCCTTGCGCGGCAGCCCGTCCTCGAACACGACCATGGACGCGACCACGTTGGTGCCCTGCACGTGCGAGATGTCGTAGCACTCGATGCGCATCAGCGGCACCGGGATGCCCAGCGCCTCCTGCAGCTCCTGCAGCGAGGCGGAGCGGGTGGTGATGTCCCCGGCGCGCTTGGACTTGTGCAGCTTCAGCGCCTGCCGGGCGTTCTCCCGCACCGTCTCCATCAGGTGGGCCTTCTCGCCCCGCTGCGGGACCGCGATGGTGACCCGGGAGCCGCGCAGCCCGGAGAGCCACTCCTCGAGCCGGTCGGCGCTGTCGGCGGGCTCGGAGAGCAGCACGGTGCGCGGGATGGCGTCCTCGCGGTAGGCGAGCTCGGCGGCGGGCCGGTGCTTGGAGCCGCGCGGCTCCGGCGGCGCGGCGGCCGCGGCGATCGCGGCGCTCTCGGAGGCCTCCGCGGCCGTCTCCCCGTAGACCTGCTCGAGCAGCTGCTCCAGCAGCCGTCCGCCGTCGGCCTCCTCGACCTTCTCGGTGACCCAGCCGCGCTGGCCGCGGATGCGGCCACCGCGCACGTGGAAGACCTGCACGGCGGCCTCGAGCTCGTCCTCGGCGAGGGCGAAGAAGTCCGCGTCCGTGCTGTCGGAGAGCACCACGGCGTTGCGCTCGAAGGCCTTCTCCAGGGCGGCGATGTCGTCGCGGCGGGCGGCGGCGGTCTCGAAGTCCATGTCCGCGGCGGCCTCCTGCATCTGCCGCTGCAGCTCCTTGACGAACGGGGTGGCCTGGCCGGCCATGAAGCGGCACAGGTCCTCGGCGAGGGCGTAGTGGTCCTCCTCCGAGATCCGGCCGACGCAGGGCGCGGAGCACTTGTCGATGTAGCCGAGCAGGCAGGGGCGCCCGGACTGCTCGGCGCGCCGGTAGACGCCCTTGGAGCACGTGCGGACCGGGAAGACGCGCAGGAGGGCGTCGAGCGTCTCCCGGATCGCCCAGGCCTGGGAGTAGGGGCCGAAGTAGCGGTTGCCCTTCTTCTTCTCCCCCCGCACCACCTGGGCGCGCGGGACCGTCTCGGACATGGTCACGGCGAGGTAGGGGTAGGACTTGTCGTCCCGGTAGGCGATGTTGAACCTGGGCTTGAACTCCTTGATCCACGTGTACTCGAGCTGCAGGGACTCCAGCTCGCTGCCCACCACGGTCCACTCCACCCCGGCCGCGGTGGTGACCATGGCGCGGGTCTTGGGGCTGAGCGTGTGCGGGGGCGCGAAGTACGAGCTGAGCCGGTTGCGCAGGTTCTTCGCCTTGCCCACGTAGACCACGCGCCCGTACTCGTCCCGGAAGCGGTAGACGCCCGGGTCGGTCGGGATGTCCTGGCGGGCGGGGCGGTAGCTCTCCGGATCGGCCACGGTCCGGGCCCCCTCAGCGGCCCGTCGGCGCGGGCTGGGTGTACCGGTCCAGCAGCTCCCCGAGCTCGGCGGCGTCCCCGGCCACGGCGGCGAAGCCGGTCCCGAGCTCGTCCTCGCCGGCGAAGCCCCAGCGCACGCCAGGCAGTCGATCCCGTGGGCGAGCGCGCCCTCGGCGTCGTAGCGGCGGTCCCCGACCATCACCGTGCGGGCCGGGTCCGGGGCGTCCACGCCGAGCCGGCGCAGGGCCTCGCCGATGATCGCGGGCTTGTCGTGGACCGCTCCGTCGCGCGGGGCGGCCGCGGCGTCGTCGGCGGCCCCCGAGACGGTCTCGAACCAGCGGCCGAGGCCGAACCGCTCCACGGCCAGCTCCGCGGTGGGCTCGGGCTTCTGGGTGGCCACGGCCATCCGCACCCCCGCGCCGTGCAGCTGCGCGAGCAGGTCCTCCACCCCGGGGTAGACCCGGGTCTGCGCCAGGCCCTCGGTGCGGTACCGGGCCCGGTAGGTGGTCACCACGCGCGCGATCTCCTCCTCCGGGACGTCGGTGAACGCCCGCAGGGACCAGCCCACGGGCGGGCCCACGAAGCGGTGCAGGTCCTCGGGCACGGCGTGCCCGTGCTCGGCGAGCGCCCGGGCGATGCCCCCGGTGATCGCCCCGGCCGGGTCCAGGAGCGTGCCGTCGAGGTCCCAGAGCACCACGGGGGCGGTCATCGGAGGGCTCCCGCGGTCTGCTCGCCGAGGATCTCGGCGAGGAACCGCCCGGTGTGGCTGTCCGCGTTGCGGGCCACCTGCTCGGGGGTGCCCTCGGCGATCACCCGGCCGCCGCCGGAGCCGCCGTCGGGCCCGAGGTCCACCACCCAGTCGGCGGACTTGATGACGTCGAGGTTGTGCTCGATGGTCATCACCGTGTTGCCCTTCTCGACCAGGCCCTGCAGCACGAGCAGCAGCTTGCGGATGTCCTCGAAGTGCAGCCCGGTGGTGGGCTCGTCGAGCACGTAGATCGAGCGGCCGTTGGAGCGCTTCTGCAGCTCGGCGGCCAGCTTCACGCGCTGGGCCTCGCCGCCGGACAGGGTGGTGGCGGGCTGGCCGAGGCGGACGTAGCCGAGGCCCACGTCCACGAGGGTGTTCAGGTGCCGGGCGATCGGGCCGAACGCCTTGAAGAACTCCGCGGCCTCCTCGATGGGCATCTCCAGCACCTCGGCGATGGTCCGGCCCTTGTAGTGCACCTCGAGGGTCTCCCGGTTGTACCGGGCGCCCTTGCACACCTCGCACGGGACGTAGACGTCGGGCAGGAAGTTCATCTCGATCTTGATCGTGCCGTCGCCGGAGCACGCCTCGCAGCGCCCGCCCTTGACGTTGAAGGAGAACCGGCCGGCCTGGTAGCCGCGCACCTTCGCCTCGGGGGTCTCGGCGAAGAGCTTGCGGATGTGGTCGAACACCCCGGTGTAGGTCGCCGGGTTGGAGCGCGGGGTCCGCCCGATGGGGCTCTGGTCCACGTGCACCACCTTGTCCAGCTGGTCCACGCCGTCGATCCGCTTGTGCCGGCCCGGGACCTGCTTGGCGCCGTTGAGCTTGTTGGCCAGGGACGTGTAGAGGATGTCGTTGACCAGGGTGGACTTCCCGGACCCGGACACCCCGGTGACGGCGGTGAGCACGCCGAGCGGGAACGCCACGTCGATGCCCTGGAGGTTGTTCTCGCGCGCGCCCACGACCTTGAGCATGCGCTTGCGGTCCACCGGCCGCCGCCGGGCGGGCACGCCGATGGCCTTGCGCCCGGAGAGGTAGTCGGCGGTGATGGAGCGCTCGTTGGCGAGCAGCTCGTCGTAGGTCCCGGAGTGCACCACCCGGCCGCCGTGCTCGCCGGCGCCGGGGCCGACGTCCACGATCCAGTCGGCCTCGCGGATGGTGTCCTCGTCGTGCTCGACCACGATGAGGGTGTTGCCCATGTCCCGCAGCTTGGTGAGGGTCTCGATGAGCCGGCGGTTGTCCCGCTGGTGCAGGCCGATGGAGGGCTCGTCGAGGACGTAGAGCACGCCCACGAGCCCGGCGCCGATCTGCGTGGCCAGGCGGATGCGCTGGGCCTCGCCGCCGGAGAGCGTCGCGGCGGCGCGCTCCAGGTTGAGGTAGTCCAGGCCCACGTCCACGAGGAACGTCAGGCGGGCCTGGATCTCCCGGAGCACCTGGTCGCCGATCTTCGCGTCCCGGGCGCTCAGCTGCAGGTCGCGGAAGAACTCGTGGGCCTCGCGCATGGGCATGCGGGTGGTCTCGGCGATGTTCTTCCCGCCGACCGTCACGGCGAGCATGGTCGGGTTCAGCCGCGCGCCGTCGCAGGCGGGGCAGGCGACCTGGCGCATGTACTGCTCGTAGCGGTCCTTGGCGTGGTCGGACTCGGTCTCGGCGTGCTTGCGCTTGATGTAGCCGATCACGCCCTCGAAGCCCTGGGTGTAGCGGCGCTCCCGGCCGAAGCGGTTCCGGTAGGCCACGGTGACCTGGTAGTCCTTGCCCTCGAGGATCGCCTTGCGCGCCTTGGCGGGCAGCTTGCCCCAGGGGGTGACGAGGTCGAAGCCGACCTCCTGGCCGAGCCCGGCGAGCAGCCGGTTCCAGTACTCGCTGGTGGCCTTGCCCAGCGACCACGGGGCAATGGCGCCCTCCACCAGGGAGAGGTCGGCGTTCGGGACCACCAGGTCCTCGTCGACCTCGAGCCGGGAGCCGATGCCGTCGCACTCCGGGCACGCCCCGAAGGGGGCGTTGAAGGAGAAGGAGCGGGGCTCGATCTCGTCGGCCTGCAGCGGGTGCTCGTTGGGGCAGGCGAGGTTCTCGGAGAACGGCCGGCGCAGCTCCAGCGGGTGGGCGATCTCCTCGTCGGAGCGGGGCACGAGCTCGACGACGACGCGGCCCTCGGCGAGGCCCAGCGCCGTCTCGACCGAGTCGGTCAGGCGCTGGCGGATGCCCTCCTTGACCACGAGGCGGTCGACGACGACCTCGATGGTGTGCTTGTACTGCTTCTTGAGCTTGGGCGGGTCCGAGAGCTGGACGGTCTCCCCGTCCACGGTGGCGCGCGAGAAGCCCTTCGTGGAGAGTTCCTGGAAGAGGTCGGCGAACTCGCCCTTGCGCTCGCGCACCACCGGGGCGAGGACCTGGAAGCGGGTCTTCTCCGGCATCTCCAGCAGCTGGTCCACGATCTGCTGCGGGGTCTGCTTCTCGATCCTCTCCCCGCACACGGGACAGTGCGGCTGACCGATGCGCGCCCACAGCAGGCGCATGTAGTCGTAGATCTCGGTGATCGTCCCGACGGTGGAGCGCGGGTTGCGGGAGGTGGACTTCTGGTCGATGGACACCGCCGGGGACAGTCCCTCGATGAAGTCGACGTCGGGCTTGTCCACCCGGCCCAGGAACATCCGGGCGTAGGAGGACAGGGACTCCACGTACCGGCGCTGGCCCTCGGCGAAGATCGTGTCGAATGCCAGCGAGGACTTCCCGGAGCCGGACAGGCCGGTGAACACGACCATCGCGTCCCGGGGCACGGTCAGCGAGACGTTGTCGAGGTTGTGCTCGCGCGCCCCCTGGACCACGATCTCGGTGAGATCGGACTTGTGGGTGGCCCTGGACACGGCGGCGGAGGCGGCGCCCGCGCCGGGCTCGGAGGGCTCGTCGGCGGGGTTCAGGACCAGGGTGGACGTGGGGATCGGCTCAGACACGCCCTCCACTCTAGTACCGGGCCCGGACATGACCACGGGCTCCGTGGGCCGCTTCACACCCGGTCCACGGGGCCGGTGGAGGTGTCCTCGTGCACACGGTCCGGAACGCCGTCTCCGCCGGCGTCCGGGTCCGCGACGGAGTCGTCCCCCGAGGACCGCCCGGTCCCGGCCTCGCGCTGCCGGCGCCGGACCTCCCGGGCGTCGAGGGTGCGGGTGACGACCTTGAGCTGGCCGGTCTCCGGGTCCACCTCGACGATGTCCACGGTGCGGCGCAGCGGGACCTCCTTGATCAGGAGCACGGCCAGCAGCGTGACGAGGGAGGCGATGGCGGCCACGAGGAAGACCAGACCGGTGCCCGTGCCGTAGGCCTCGCGCACGATGCCCTCCACCGAGGCGGGCAGCGAGTCCAGGTCCATCGTGGAGGAGTCCACGGCGGCGGGGTCCCCGCCCTGAACCCGGGTGCGGGCGGTGAGCTCCGCGGCCAGGTGGGAGCTCATCAGCGCGCCGAAGACCGCGACCGCCACGGCTCCGCCCATGGTGCGGAAGAACGCGACCGAGGAGGACGCCGCCCCCATGTCCTTGAGCCCCACCGTGTTCTGCACGACCAGGACCAAGTTCTGGTTCAGCGCGCCGATGCCCAGGCCCACGAGCAGGATGAAGGCGCTCACGGCCCACAGCGGGGTGTCGTGCGTGAGCGTGGAGGCGAGGAACAGGCCCGTGGACATCAGCACCGCGGCCACGACCAGGATGATCTTCCACCGCCCGTAGCGGGTGATCAGCTGCCCGGCGACCGTGGCGCCCACGAGCGAGCCGAAGACCTGCGGGAGCATGAGCACCCCGGCCATGGTGGGGCTGAAGCCCTGGCCCAGCTGGAAGTACTGGCCCAGGTAGGTGGTCGAGGCGAACATCGCCCCGCCGGTGGCGATCGCCGCGAGGATGGCGAGCGCCGTGGTGCGCTCCGTGACCACCCGGATGGGCACCACCGGCTCCGCGGCGCGCTGCTCGACGAGGACGAACAGGACGGTCCCGACGAGCGCGGTCGCCAGGAGGGCAGCGGAGGTCCCGGAGACCCACGCGAACATGCCCGGCTGACCGGCCAGGGAGACCCACAGCAGCAGCGCGGAGGCCGAGACGATCAGCAGGGCGATGCCCAGCCAGTCGATGCTCACCCGCCGCGGCGCCTGGGGCGGGATCTGCAGGGTGCGGTGGACCAGCACCGCGGCGAGGACCGCCAGCGGGGCCGGGATCAGGAACACCCAGCGCCAGCCGAAGAGGTCGACGATGAGCCCGCCCAGCAGCGGGCCGGCGGAGGTGGCCACGGCCATGACGGCGCCCATGTAGCCGGCGTAGCGGCCGCGCTCGCGGGGCGGGATGATCGTGCCCATGATGGTCATCGCCAGGGCCATGATGCCGCCCATGGCGATGCCCTGGACCACGCGGGCCAGGATGAGGAACTCGATGGTCGGGGACAGCCCGGCCATCGCGGAGCCGAGGACGAAGATCACGATGGACAGCTGCAGCAGCTTCTTCTTGTCGAAGAGGTCGGCGAGCTTGCCCCACACGGGTGTCGTGGCGGCGTTGGCCAGCAGGGTGCCGGTGACCGTCCAGGACAGGGAGGTCTGGTCCCCGCCGAGGTCGGCCATGATCACCGGCAGGGCCGTGCCGATGATGGTGAGGGTGACCATCGCCATGAAGAACACGGAGAGGATGCCGGTGAGGGCGCGGAGCACGTCCCGGTGGGACGCGCCGGTCCCTCCGCCCGGTGCGGCGGCTGGCTGGGGTGCGGTCACCTCGCGGTCTCCTCCTCGTGGTCCCGGTGCTGCGGGGGCCGTGGGCTCCCCGGGTGCTCTGCGTGCTCCCCCTCGTGCTCCTCGTCGGCGGTGGCCGGTCCGGTGCGCGGGGGTCTCCGGGCCTCCCGGCAGGAGGTGGTGCGCTCCGCGCCGAGGGAGTCCAGGAAGACGGTGGTGATCTCGTTGATGGCGCCGCGGCTGGCGCGGGCCTGGTCCTCGTCCCAGCCCTCGAGCCGTGCCGCCAGGCGCTGGGCGTCCTGCTCCACGACGGCGCGGACCTGCTCACGGCCGCGCTCCGTGATGGCCACGAGCGCGGCGCGGCCGTCGTCCGGATCGGGGGTGCGCTCCACGTGGCCCTCGTCCTCCAGGACGGCCAGCTGGCGGCTCAGGCCCGAGGGGCCGAGGCCGGTGTCCGAGGCCATCACGGCGGCCCGGCGGGGCCCGTTGCTGTCGAGGTAGTAGAGCAGGGCGATCGCGGTGGGGTTGAGCCGGCGCTGGCCGGCGTCGGTCTTGGTCACGCGCTTCATGACCCGCTGCAGCTCCAGCAGGTCGCGCACCAGCTCCACGGCGGTGTCGTGGGAGACGGGCAACGGGAATCCTCCGGGGCTCGGGGACGGGCGGGGCGACAACGACGACGGGGCGACCGCTCCGGTGCGGCTCCCGCCGCTCGCGGGACCGCGCCGGTGACGGTGCGGGCGCGGAGCGCTCACCGCTCCTGATGATTTGTTGCCGCACGCAACTATACGAGGGCGGGGGGTGGTCCACAAGGCCCGGCGGGGTGGGTCCGGTCACTCCCGGCCGCCGCCCCGGCCCGTCGCAGGCCCCGCAGGCCCGACTGGCGAGTCGCTGGACTCCGGCGTACCTTCGTCCTCATGATCGCATCGAAGACGGAGGTCACCGACCTCGCCGAGGTCACGATCCGCCGGATCTCCGTGAGCGAGATGGACAACAACGTCTACCTCCTCACCTCGAAGGACGAGGGCACCCAGGTGCTCATCGACGCCGCGGACGACCCCCGTGCCATCGCCGGACTCGTGGGCGCCGGCAACGGGGACTGCTCGAAGGCCTTCGGCAGCCTCCAGCTCATCATCACCACGCACTCGCACTGGGACCACGTGCGCGCCCTCGAGGAGGTCCGCTCCCGCTCCGAGGCGATGACCGCCTGCGGCGCCGACGACGAGGCCGACATCGCCGTGCCCATGGACCTGACGTTCGAGGACGGGGACACCGCCGAGTTCGACGGCTTCGACCTGGAGGTCATCGGCCTGCGCGGGCACACGCCCGGCTCGATCGCCCTGGTCTACCGCGACCCGCAGGGACCGGCGCACATCTTCTCCGGCGACTCCCTCTTCCCCGGCGGCGTCGGCAGGACCGACGGCCCGGAGGACTTCCGGCAGCTCCTCGACGACGTCACCGAGCGGATCTTCGACCGCTTCGACGACGACACGGTCGTCCATCCCGGCCACGGCAGGCCCACCACGCTGGGGGCGGAGCGCCCGCACCTCGAGGAGTGGCGGGCCCGCGGGTGGTGAACGCCGGTCCCGGCACCACCACCGAGGCCGCCGCGCCCGACCGCAGCGCCTATGTCGCCGTCCTGGTCTTCCCCGTCCTGGTGCTCGCCGGCGGACTCGTCGGCTTCCTGGCCCCAGGGACGGTGAGCGGGCTGTCCGGGTGGATCAACCCGCTGCTGGGACTGGTCATGTTCGGGATGGGCCTGACCCTGCGCCCGGTGGACTTCGCGCTGGTGGCCCGGCGTCCGCTGCCGGTGCTGCTGGGTGTGGCCGCCCAGTACGTGATCATGCCCCTGCTCGCCCTCCTCGTGGTGTTCCTGCTCCGGCTGCCGCCGGAGCTCGCCGCCGGCGTGATCCTGGTCGGCTGCGCCCCCGGCGGCACGGCCTCGAACGTCGTGGCCTACCTCGCCCGCGGGGACGTCGCACTGTCCGTCGCGATGACGTCGATCTCCACCCTGCTCGCCCCCGTGCTCACTCCCCTGCTGACCCTCTGGCTGGCCGGGCAGTACCTGCCGGTGGACGGGGCCGCCATGGCCTGGTCGATCACCAAGATCGTGCTCCTGCCGGTCGTCGCCGGTCTGGCCGTGCGGCTGCTCGTGCCGGGGCTGGTCCGGCGCGCCCTGCCCGTCCTGCCGTGGGTCTCGGTCGCGGCCATCGCCCTGATCGTGGCCATCGTCGTCTCGGCCAGCGCGGACCGGATCGTCGAGGCCGGGCTGCTCGTCCTCGCCGCCGTGGCCCTGCACAACGCCCTCGGCCTGACCCTGGGCCACCTCGTGGGTGCCGTCACGCGGCAGCCTGTCTCCGTGCGCCGCGCCACCGCGGTGGAGGTGGGCATGCAGAACTCCGGCCTGGCCGCGGGGCTCGCCGCCCAGTACATGAACCCGCTGGCGGCCCTGCCGGCGGCGGTGTTCTCGGTGTGGCACAACCTCTCCGGAGCCGTGTTCGCCCTGCTCTGCCGCCGGGCCGACGCCCGGGCCGCCCGCCGGCTCCCAGAATCCTGAGAATCACCCACTCCGGCTCCGTCGGCCCGCCGCCGTCGGTTAGCGTGAGCCCATGACCTTCGTCGCGCCCTGCGCACCGGACACCACCGCGGGGCGCACCGGCGCGCGCCCGGCCGCCGCCCTGACCGCCGTGCGGACCGCCCCCACGATCCTGGACGGCATCCGCCGCGCCGACGCCCTCGCCGCCGCCGCCCGGGAGGAGCCGGACGCGGCCCTGCCCGTGCTGGTGGAGGAGATCCGCCGGGGCGAGGACCAGCTCGCCGTGCTGGCCGCCGTCCACGCCCTGGCCGTGGTGCCCGGGTCCCGGCCGGACGCGCTGCTCACCGCCCTGCTGGACGACGGCAGAGCCTGGGTGCGGGAGCACACGGCGTGGTCCCTCGCCGGACGGCCCCCGGTCGTCCGGGCCGTGCCCGTCCTGACCCACCTCGTCGCCGGAGGCGGCTTTCCCGGCATGCTGGCCCAGCGCACCCTGCAGACCTGGGCGCCCGCCGCCGCGGATCCCGTCAGCGACGCGCTCGTCCACGCCCTGGCGGGCACCTCCGAACCCGGCGCCCGCGCCCGCCTCACCGAGACCGTGGGCCTGGTGCCCGGCTCCGGCGCCACCGGGCTGCTCAGGGCGCTGGCCGGGGACCCCGCCGAGGACCACGCGGTGCGCGGGGCCGCCCTGGAGGCCCTCGTCGAGCGGCACCACGAGGACCCGGAGGGCGTTCCCGGGCTCGGAGACCTCGCTACCGAGTGCGCGCGGGCGGGCGGGGCGCTGGCACCGGTCGCGCGACTGGCCCGGGCGGAGCTGGAGGCGGGCCCGGCCGCTCCCCCGCCGGCCGGGAGCGGCCCGACCGTGCTGCAGGCGTTCCTGCACGCGGAGATCGACCGGGACCTCACCTTCTCCGGGCGGGGGGACAACGGCGGGATCGCCACCCTGCTCGCCCAGCTCGGCGACGCCCTCGCGGCACACCGCCCCCGGCACGGCACCGGGGTGGGGCGGGTGGTCACGGTCTCCCGCGGCAGCCACGACGAGGCCCGGGCCGCGCTGCCCGGGCTGGCCGGGCCGGGGCACGTCTTCGGCGTCGTGCCGTTCCAGGGCGCCCCGGTACCCCTGGCCGAGGCCTGGCCCCGGAGGGTCGCCGCGGAGCGGGGCCTGCGGCGCGCGCTCCGGGCGGCGGGTCCCGTGGACGTCGTGCACCTGCGGATGGCCGACGTCGGCTCGCTGATCGTCGCGGCCGTGGCGGCGGAGCAGGGCATCCCGCGGGTGCTGACCATGGCCCCCGATCCGCACGCGCTGGTCGCGGCCCGCGAGGCGGCCGGCACCCTCACCCGGGAGGGCTTCGGGGCCGCCGACGCCGTGGAGCACCTGTGGTTCCGGGTGCGCCTGCTCGCCGACCTCGCCGCCGGGGCGGAGCACCTGGTGCTGTTCCCCCGCCCGGACCTCGCCCGGGACGCCCGCGAGCTGCTCGGCCTCGACCCGGACGCGCCCGGGCGGTGCACCGTGGTCCCCGAGGGCATCGACCTGGACTCGGTCGACCGGGCCGCCGCGCAGGCCGGGGCGGGTGCGGGGCGGGAGCTCGAGGAGCTCGACGCCGTCCTCGCCGGCCTCCCGGCCTCGCGGCGCGGCCTGCCGCTGGTCGTCACGGTCGGGCGCCTGCACCGGGTCAAGGGCACGGCGCACCTGGTCGAGGCCTGGGCCGCCGACGAGCAGCTGCGCGCCCGCTGCAACCTGCTCGTCGTCGGCGGGAACCTCGCCCACCCCTCGGCCGACGAGCGCGAGCAGCTGGAGCGCATCGACGCCGCCGTGCCCCTCGCGCAGGCCGCCGCCCGCGGCCTGCTCCTGGCCGGGCACCGGCCCCACGGCACGGTGGCCGTCTGGCTCGCCGCGGTGCGCCGGGGCCGGCCCGGGCTCGCCGCCGCCCGGGGCGCCTACGTGTGCGCCAGCGTCAAGGAGGAGTTCGGGGTCGCACTCGTCGAGGCGTTGGCGAGCGGGCTGCCCGTGGTGGCCCCCGCGGCCGGCGGCCCCGCGACCTTCGTGCAGGAGGGCCTGACCGGCGTCCTCGTCGACACCCGCGACCCCGCCGCCCTGTCCCGGGGCGCCGCCCGTGCCCTGGACCTCGCCGCCGCCTCCGGCGCCGAGGACGCGGCGGCGGCCGCCTACGCCACCGTGCGCGAACGGTTCAGCATCGAAGGCATGGCGCAGGCCCTCACCGTCGTCTACGGCCGCGTCGCGGCCCCCGCCACCGACAGGAGCCCCACCCCGTGACCCTGCTCGTCATCAGCCCGGACTACGCGTCCCACCTCTTCCCCCTCGCCACCCTGGCCACAGCCTGGCGCGACGCCGGGCAGCGGGTGGTCGTGGCCACAGGCCCGGCCACCGCGCCCCTGGCCCGGGACTTCGGCTACGACGTGGAGCTGCTGCCGCTGGGGCGCGGGTCCAACCCCGGGGTGATCCGGGCGGAGGAGCAGCCGGCCGGGGAGGACGACGCGCTGCGCGGGTTCTTCGCCGCGACCCGGCGCGGGCCCGTGGAGACCCTGTCCTTCCAGGCCCGGGCCCGCCGCGACGACCTGCTGTGGGACCCGCTGGGCACGGCCCGGCGCGTGCAGGCCGTGGTGGAGCGGGTGCGCCCGGACCGGGTGCTCGTGGACCACCTGGCCTTCAGCGCCCGCCTGGCGCTCACCGGCAGCGGCGTCCGGCACGCCGACGTGGTGCTGGGCCACCCCTCCGCCCTGACCGTGGCGGACGAGGTGTACGGGCACCCGCCGGCCTGGCCCGGCCGACTGCGCCCGTCCCCCGCGGAGCTGGCGACCCTGCACCGGCTGTGCTCGGTTGTGCGGGACGAGTTCACGCAGCAGTGGAACGACGCGCTGCAGCAGCTCGCCCCGGGCGCGCCCGCGAGCGCGGACGCGTTCGCGGAGACCGGCGACGACCTGCTGCTCAACTACCCGGGCGAGCTCCACGACGACTCCCGGACCCGCCGGCTGCCCGAGCACACGTTCCTGGGTTCGGCCGTGCGGGAGGAGAGCGAGGACCCCGAGGTGGCCGCGTGGCTGGCCGCCTCGGACCGCCCGGTCGTCTACGTCAGCCTCGGCAGCTTCCTCTCGGTGCGCGGGGACGTGCTCGCCCGGGTGGCCGAGGCGCTGCGGGGCCTCGACGTCCGGGTGGCCCTGGCCGCCGGCGCCACGCCGCCCGCCGCCCTGGGACCGGTGCCGGCGGACTGGCTCGTGCGCGGCTCCCTGCCCCAGGTGACCCTGCTGCGCCGGGCGCGCGCGGCGATCTCGCACGGCGGCAACAACAGCGTCACCGAGGCGCTCACCGCCGGGGTGCCCTTGCTGCTGCTGCCCCTGTCCACGGACCAGTTCGCCGGAGCGGCCGCCCTGGAGACGGCAGGACTGGGCACCGTGCTGGACCCCAACGCGGTCACCGCCGCCGAGATCCGGGAGGCCACGGCCGCGCTGCTCGACGACGGGCACGGGGGCCGGGAGCTGCTCGAGGAGCTGCGGCACGGGCTCGCCCGCCGTCCGGGCCCCCAACGGGCGTTCGCGGCCCTTGCCGGGTGAGCGGGCCGTGCCGGCCGAACGGGCCGGGGCGCAACCGGGGGCGGGCGCACCGGGTGCCGGGCTGCGGCTGAGCGTCCTGCCGCCGGACCGGCGCCTGGCCGAGGCCGCGGAGGGACGGCCGCCCGCCTTCGGGCGCACGCTCCGGTTCGCCCTGGCCATGCGCGGCGGGGTCAGCCTGGCGGTGTGGATCGGCGGGGCGGTCGCGGAGCTGGACCTGCTGCGCCGGATCCGGATCCACCGGGACCCGGCGGGCGGGCTGCACGCCCTGCTGCTGCAGCCCGCGGGCGAGTCCGACCCGCACACGGCCGAGCGCGCCCGGGTCTACGCCGGGCTGCTCGCGGACGCGGGCTACGACCGGGTGGAGTTCGACCTCCTCGCCGGGGCCAGTGCCGGCGGGCTGAACAGCGTGGTGCACGCCGTGGCCCAGCGCGCCGGCACGGGGCTGGGCGCCCTGGGCCTGCTGTGGCAGGAGCACGCGGCGCTGGGCCGGCTGCTGCGCCCCCTGGGGCGGGCACCGGTCGATTCACTGCTCCAGGGCGACGCGTACCTGTGGCCGCGCGTGCACGAGCTGCTCGCCGCCGTGCACGGGGACCCGCGGCACCACCCCGACCTGGTCGCCGAGCACGTGTCCGTGGACCTGTCCGCCACCGTGCTGGACAGCGACCCCTCCGGCCACAGCGGCGCGGCGGAGGGCCGCGGCGGGTTCCACTTCTCGTCCCCGGAACCGGGCCGCCCCGCCCCGCCGCTGGGCAATGACATCCCCGCCCGTCCCGCGGCGGCCGGGAAGCCCTCTCCGGAGACGCCCGAGGAGGCCGGCCACCGCGCCGCCTCCCTGGCCCGGCTGGCCTACGCGGCCCGCGCGACGTCCTCGTTCCCCGGCGCGTTCGAACCCGCCGCCGTGTGGTCGGCGCCGACCGCGGGGCGGCTCGGCGGGTTCCCCCGCCCGGACCTCAGCCACGCCTTCTCGGCCCACCGCGACCCGGAGCAGCTGCCCTTCCGGGTGGTCGACGGCGGGGTCTTCGACAACATCCCCATCGACCGGGCCGTGGCGGCCGCCGGCACCCGGACCTCGCTGCGCCACGCCGACCGCTGCCTGCTCTACCTGGACCCGGACCCGCCCGCCGCGCGGCCGGTGCGCGCCGGCGACCTGGACCTGCCGCGCCTGGTGCGCACGCTCTGGGCCACGGTCACCCGGCTGCGCCGGCGGGAGACGGGCGAGGACGAGGTCCTGGCCCTCTCCGACCGCCGGGACGACCGGCTGCTGGCCGACGGGCGGCTGCACCCGCTCGCCGCGCTGCCCGTCGCCTGGGACCCGGCCGCGCGGGAGGACCGGCGCCGGGCGTACGTGCGCTACCGGGCCCGGGCGGACGCCGCGCTGCTGGCCCGCCTGCTGACCCGGCCCGCGCAGTGGCAGCTGGCCTCCACGCTCCCCCGGCGCCGGGAGGCGCACGCCCGGGACGCGGCCGAGGTCGAGCCGCTGCGGCAGGAGCTCGCCGGGCGCTACGACGCCCTGTCCCGCGGCCCGTTGACGGCCCCGGAGGCCACGGCCGTGCTGCTCGGCCCGCAGGCGCTGGCCGACGCGGCGTCCTGCGTGCTCGCGTGGGTGCGCTTCCTCGAGTCGCTGCTGCTCGCCCCAGGGGTGGGCCCCGTGGCCGGCCCGGTCCCGTCCGCCGGCTTCGACCCGGCGCCCGCCCGGGCGAGCGCGTACCGGGTGCTGGCCGCTGCCGGCCACGCGCGGGACGCACTGTTCGCGGCGGTGCTGGAGGCCTGCGCGGACCCCGGGGCCCCGGTCACGGCCGCGGTCCCCGTCTGGCTGGACGCCTCCGTCCCGGCACCCGGGGCCGGGGAGGAGGCATGGCAGGAGCTCGACGCCGCGGTGGCCGCGCTGCGCGGCGCCCACGCCGCCGTCCGGGCGCAGTTGGGGACCGAGCGCTGGGCGGACGGCGGGCCCGGCGCGCCGTCCGCCCCCGGGGACGAGGAGCCCGGGGACGAGGAGCCCGACGACCCGGGGCCGAGCCGGCGCAGCATCTGGCGCGAGTCCCCCTGGTCCGCGATGCCCGTCACGGGCCCGGTGCCGTCCGCCGCGGACCTGCCCCCGCTGTTCGCGGCGGCCGGCATCCCCACGCCGGTCTCCGGCATCAGCTACGGGGAGATCCGCGGCGACGGCGCGCCCGCCCGGCCCGAGGACCTGGGACCGCTGCCCCCCGCCTGGGCGCGGCGGCGGCTGCAGCGCGCCCTCGACGCGGCGGGGCTCCCCGGCGCCGGCGACGACGAGCTGCGCGGGATCCTGGCCTCCGACGCCGAGCGGCTGCCCGCGCGGGACAAGCTCGCCGGCGCCGGGCTGTTCAACTTCCGCGGCTTCCTCGCCGCCGACTGGCGCGCCAACGACTGGTGGTGGGGCCGCCTCGACGCCGCGGCCGGTGCGGCGTCGTTCCTCCGCGGGCTGCCCGCACGGTCCGGGCCCGGCGTCGACCCCCGTGCGGGCACCGAGGCGCCGGCCGGCGCGGACCCGGCAGCGCAGCGGCCGGCGCAGGAGGCCGCCGCGCTGCAGCGGAGCCTGCTGGACGAGCTCGGCGGCGGGGACCGGCAGCACGCCCTGACGACCCTGGAGGCCGGGGCGGACGGCTTGGCCCGGCTCGCCCCGGGCTACCGGGTCTCGCTGGCCTCGCGCGGGCTGCGGGTGCTCGGCCGGGCCCTGGCCGGGACCCCGGACCTGCCACGCGGGGTGTGGGAGCTGCTGCTGTTCCTGGTGCAGCCCGTCCTCGTGCTCCTCCCCCTGCTGCTCGCCCCGGTCCGCGCCGCGCTCGGGTTCGTGGCGGCCGCCGTGGCCCTCGGGCTGCTCGCCGCGCCGGACCCGGCCGGCCGCGCCGGCGAGCTCGTCCTCGTCGGCACCGGCGCCGTGCTGCTGGCCTCCGCCCTGGCGCGCACGGTGCACCGGGCGCACCGGGGTGGTCCGCGTCCTGCGGCGGCCGGTGGTGCACCGCCGCGGCGCTCGCCGAGCG
>NZ_MKJW01000090.1:0-46065 GCF_001942375.1 Kocuria sp. CNJ-770 | reverse complement strand
AAGTGTACGCTCGCTAACTCCGCAGGCCGCGGGGCATGTCGCCCCGAGACCGCCCGCACTTCGGGGGACGCGGAAGGCCCGCCGCGCAGCTGCGCGGCGGGCCTTCCGTCCGGCGGAGAGGCGTCAGCCCTCGGCGCCCGCGGCGGCCGCTGCGGCCGCTGCGGCGGCGAGGGTGGTGCTGCCGCCGGTGATGAGGGACGCGGCGCGCTCGGCGATCATCGCCGTGGGCGCGTTGGTGTTGCCGCTGGGCACCCGCGGCATCACGGAGGCGTCCACCACCCGCAGGCCGTCGACGCCGTGCACGCTCAGGTCCTCCGGGGAGACCACCGCGTCCGGGCCGGTGCCCATCCGGCAGGTGCCGACCTGGTGGTGGTAGGTGGTCACGAACCGGTGGAGGTAGGCGATCTCCTCCTCCTCGGTGCGCACCTCCGGGCCGGGGTACAGCTCCTCGGCGCCCCAGTCCTGCGCGAGGGGGCGGGTGCGCACCATCTCCCGGGCCTGGCGCAGGGAGGCGAGCAGGGCCTCGCGGTCGCGCGGGTCCTCGAAGATGTTCGGGTCGAGCGCCACGGGGTCGGCCACGCCCGGCCCGGTGAGGCGCACGGTGCCACGGGACCGGGGGCGGACGAGCCCCGCGTGCAGCGTGAACGCGTTCGTCGGCCCCTCCATGCCCTCGTCGTACATCGGGACGGAGAAGTGGATGGGCTGGGTGTCGGGCGCGTCCAGGTCCGGGCGGGAGCGCCAGAACAGGTGCGTCTGGGTGACCGACCAGTCGGACGCGGGGTGCTCGATCGTCCGGGCCGTGGCCTCGGCGATGACCGGGGCCAGCAGGTGGTCGTGCAGGTTCGACCCGACCCCGGGCAGGTCGTGGACCACGGGGACCCCGACGTCGGTGAGGTGGGCGGCGGGGCCGATGCCCGAGCGCAGGAGGATCTTCGGCGAGTCGAGCGCCCCCGCGCACAGGACCACCTCGTCGGCGCGGATCTCCTCGGGCGCGCCGTCCGGGTCGGTGAAGGGCACCACCGCCACGCCGACCGCGCGCCCGTCCTCGACGAGCACCCGCTGCAGGAGCACTCCGGTGCGCAGGCTCAGCCGCGGGTGATCCTCCACCGGCTTGACGTAGGCCATCCACGTGTTGAACCGCCGCCCGTCCCGGACGTTGATCTGCTGCTGGGAGACCCCGTCGAGCGTGCCGCCGTTGTAGTCCGCGTTGTACGGCACCCCCACCTGCTCGGCCGCCTCGATGATCGAGGCGAACACCGGGTTGAGCGGGTAGTCCTGCACCACGGGCACCGGCCCGTCGGTGCCGCGACTGTCGCCGGGGACCGCCCCGGCGGGCGGGACGTAGGTCTCGAGCGCCCGGAACCAGGGCAGCACGTCCTCCCACCCCCATCCCGGGCACCCGTCCGCCACCCAGGCGTCGTAGTCCTGGGCGGCGCCGCGCACCCAGATCGTGGCGTTGAGGGCGTGGGAGCCGCCGAGCACGCGTCCGCGCGGCCAGTGGATCACCCGGCCGTCCGCGTGCCGCTGGGGCACGGTGAAGTAGTCCCAGTCCTCCGGCGAGTGCCACAGCTCGCCCAGGCGGGACACCTGGTGGATGGCCGGGTTGAGGTCCGTGCCCCCGGCCTCGAGGAGGATCACCTCGTGGCCGGCGTCCAGGAGGCGGCGGGTCAGGATGCTGCCGGCGGTGCCGGCGCCCACGACGACGTAGGTCTTGGCGGTCTCGTTGCGCATGGCCCCAGTGTGATCCCGGGCACGTCGAGGGGAGTTGTCCCGGCGCGCACGGCCCTTGACCCACAGCGCGGGAATCCGCGCTGTGGGTCAACAGCCGTGCTCGCACGGTCAAGCCGTCCGGCTGTGTCCCGGGTCACCATGGGGGCAGCACCGCATCCGTCCTCCCGAAGGAGCCACCGTGACCACCACTCCCGCTGCCACGACCGACACCCCGACCGTCCTCGGTCTCGACGAGCTGCTGGCGGCCGTCACCGACCCGCAGGGCCGGGAGATCTTCGACCCGGCCACCGGGGAGCTGGTCGGCCGGTCCCCGGAGTCCACGGTCGAGGACCTGGACGACGCCCTGGCCCGGGCCCGCCGGAAGCAGCCCGAGTGGGCCGCCGTCCCGGACTCCGAGCGCTCGGCGCTGCTGCTCCGGGCCGCCGACGCCGTCGAGGCGAACGCCGCCGCGCTCGCGGAGCTGCTCTCGCGCGAGCAGGGCAAGCCCGTGCAGAACGGGCCGAACGCCCTGTTCGAGGTCGGCGGCGCGGTGGCCTGGCTGCGCGCGACGGCGGCGCTGCCGCTGGAGCCCGAGACGCTCTTCGACGACGAGTCCGGCCGTGCCGTGCTCAGCTACGAGCCCATCGGCGTCGTGGGGGCCATCAGCCCTTGGAACTGGCCGATGATGATCTCGGTCTGGCAGCTCGCCCCGGCCCTGCGGATGGGCAACACCGTGGTGGCCAAGCCATCCGAGTACACCCCGCTGTCCGTGCTCGGGCTCGCCCACGTGCTCAACCAGGTGCTGCCCGAGGGCGTGCTGACCGTGGTGGCGGGGGGCCGGGAGGTCGGCGAGGCGCTGTCGAAGCACCCGGGCGTGGACAAGCTGATGTTCACCGGCTCGACCGCCACGGGCAAGGCCATCATGCGCTCGGCCGCCGACTCCCTGACCCGGCTCACCCTGGAGCTGGGCGGCAACGACGCCGGGATCGTGCTCCCGGACGCGGACCCCGAGGCCATCGCCGAGGGCCTGTTCTGGGGCGCGTTCATCAACACGGGCCAGACCTGTGCCGCGCTCAAGCGCCTCTACGTCCACGAGGACGTCCACGACGCCGTGTGCGAGGCCCTCACCCGGGTCGCGGCGGCCATGCCGATGGGCCAGGGGCGGGACGAGCGCAACGTCCTCGGCCCGCTGCAGAACAGGGCGCAGTTCGAGATCGTCGCGGACCTCGTCGAGCAGGCGCGGGCCGGGGGCGGCCGGGTGCTGATCGGCGGCGAGCCGGCCGCGGAGCAGCCGGGGTACTTCTACCCCACCACGCTCGTGGCCGACGTCGACGACGACAACCCCCTGGTGACCGAGGAGCAGTTCGGTCCGGCCCTGCCGATCGTGAAGTACTCCTCGGTCGACGAGGCCGTGCGCATGGCCAACCGCCTCGACGTCGGCCTCGGGGCCTCGGTGTGGGGCTCGGACCCGGACCGGGCACGGGAGGTCGCCGCCCGGCTCCAGGCGGGCACCGTCTGGATCAACAAGCACGGCACCGTGGACCCCCGGATGCCCTTCGGCGGGATCAAGAGCTCCGGGTTCGGCCTGGAGTTCGGCGTGGAGGGCCTCAAGGCCCTGGGCGTGCCGAAGGTCATCTCCTCCTGAGCGTGCCCGCCCGGCCCGTCCGCGGACGCCACCGGTGCCCGCGGACGGGCCGGGCGGTGGGCGCGGGCCTCGCTCCCGGGGGCCCACGGCCCCCGGGGCCGGGATCAGGCCAGGCGCAGCGTGGTGAGGCAGGTCGGGTCGTCGGCGGAGGTGCTGACCTGCTGGGTCGCCGTCCCGGCGGCCGAGCTGATCTCGAGGGTGCCGGTGATGTCCTTGGGCAGCCACAGGCCCACGAACCCGTTCTCGTAGCTGGTGAGCGTCCGGTCGAGGAGCACCCGGCCGGCGTCGTCGGTCACCCGCACGTCGAACTCCTCGCCCACGAGCTCGCCCTGGCAGCCGGAGAGGCTGTGGTGGAAGCACTCGTGAGTGGTGGTGGTCCACGGGGCGACCGCGAGGTAGAACCGGTCCTCCGGCATGGGCAGCACGGCCTCCGACCCGCCGTCGGTCAGGACCACCTCGTCGTAGGTGACGGAGCCCGCCAGTCCCGCCGCCCGGTCCTCGTGGGTGCGGTCGAGCCGCTCCACGACCTCCTCGGTGCTCGCGCCCTCCAGCCCGTGCTCGCGCAGCAGGGCCTCGCGCTCGGCGTTCCCGCCCGCACACCCGGAGGCGAGCAGGAGGACGGCGGCGGACACGGACAGCACCCAGGACCTCATGCCGTCCACCCTATCGAGGCCCCCGGCGGACCGGTCGCGGGTCCCGCCGGGCTGCTCCCCAGCCCGCTGCCGGTGGAAGCGACTACACTGCGGGGTCAAGCGGTTGCGGGATGCGGGATGCGGGAGGATCCGCCATGAACAGCACCGGGAACAGCGACGGCTCCGGCGTCGCACTGCTGGTCACCGGGGCCACCGTCGTGTCCGTCGTGTCGTCCGTCCTGGCCGACCTGCGGGTCATTGCCGTCACCGCGCTGGTCCTCGCCGGCCTGCTGGTCGTCGTGCTGCTGCTGCGCACCACCCTTCGGGCCCTGCGCCCGGGCGCGGCCGGCCGGCGGCGAGCGCGGCACCGGACGCTGGAGACCGCCCGCCGAGCCGGGACCGAGGACATGCGGGCGGCCTGGATGCACCGGCAGCTCGGGCTCCTGCCGCCCCAGCAGCGGACCGCGGACACGGCCTTCGTCGCCGCCCGGCTGGCCGAGGTGCCCCGGGCGGACTGGGACGTGGCCCGTCTCCGGCTGCACGGCCGGGCGCTGTGGTCGGTCCGGGACGCGGCCGGACGGACACCTCTGCACCAGGAGGTCGAGGCCCGGCTGGACCGGGTGGCCGCCGTGATCTCGGACCTGACCGAGGACGAGTTCGACACCCGCCTGGGGCAGCGCGACGACCGGTACCTCCTCCACCCCGATCCCGACGTCCGGGCCGCCTACCTGGCGGGCGGGTCCGAGGCCGTGGAGGCGATCATGGGTGCGATCTCCGCCGCCCGGGCGCAGGCCCGGGCGGACGCCGCCGCGCAGGCGCCGCGGACTCCCTGGCCCGGGAGCGCAACGCCGCGCTGCGGGCGCTGCGGGAGATCCACCGGCCCACGGGCTCCCGGGACGCCCACGCCGCGTGGGAGGAGCAGGCCCGCCGGATCGGCCGCTGACCCGCCCGGCCCCTCAGCCCGGGAGGTGCTCCTCCGGCGCCCCCTGGAACTCCCGCACCTCGACCGGCAGGGTGGTCGCCCGCGCCAGCTTCCGGCCCCACTCGATGGCGGCGTCGTAGTCGGGAGCGGCCACGATGCAGATTCCGCCCGCGTGCTCGTCCTCGCGCTCGTACGGGCCGTCGGTCGTGACCACGTCCGCGCCGTGGAAGCGCACGACGACGGAGGCCTCCGCGCGGTCCAGGCCCCCGGCGAAGACCCACGCCCCCGCGGCCCGCAGCTCCTCGTTGAACGCGGCGACGTCGCGCATCACGGGCTCGAGGACCTCGGGGGCCGCCGGCCCGCCGTCGGGCTGTTCGATGCTGAGCAGGTAGTGCTTCATGGCGGGTGAGCCTCCCTGGGGCGTCGGATGGTCCTCGGAGTCTACGGTCGGGGCGGTCCCCCGAAACAGACCTGCACGCCCACCACCCGGCCCTCGCGCACCGGTCCCGGGCTGCCCCGTTCCTGCGTCACGGGGCCCTCAGCCGTTCTGCGGCAGCTGGGCCACGAGCTCGTCGTCGTCGGGCTCCGCCACGGGCGGCAGGGTGCGCACCTGGTCCGCGGAGGGGCGCACGGCCCGGTCCGCCGGCTCCAGGCGCACCGGCCGGCCCGTCTCGAGGGAGGCGAGCACCGCCTCGTGCACGCGGATGTCCAGCAGCCCCTCCTCCCCGTCGGCCTCGGGCGCGGCGCCGGTCAGGATGCACGCCGAGAAGTAGTCGGTCTGGCCCGCGAACTGCTCCACCGGGTCGTGGGTGCGGGTCTCGGTCCGGCCGTCGCGGGTCACGGTGTAGCTGATGCCCACCTCGGGACCGAAGCCGAAGCACGGCTGGGCCGCCAGCGCACCGCCGGTGCCCACCACGGTGAACTGCTCGGTGGCCTCGGTGGCGTAGCTGATCGTGAACTGCGCCAGCCGCTCCCCGGGAAGCGCAGGGTCACCGTCACGGTGTCGTCGAAGTCGAAGCCCCGGCCCGGTGTCCGCACGCCCATCGCGTGCACCTCGACCGGTTCGGCCGCGAACAGGTTGCGCACCGCGTTGAGCGGATAGCTGCCCATGTCCGGGATCGGCCCGCCCCAGAACCCGGAGTGGCCGCGGTGGTTGGCCTCGTCGATGTCCTGGGCGAACACCGCGGTGAACAGGCGGGGCTCGCCCACCAGGGCCTCGTCCCGGACCCGGGTGATCAGCTCCAGGGTGCCCGGCTCGTGGTGCAGCCGGTAGGCGACCATGAGCCGGGCCCCGCCGCGCGCGGCGGCGTCGATCATCGCCCGGCAGTCCTCCACGGAGGTCTCCATCGGCTTCTCGACCAGCACGTGGATGCCGGCCTCGAGGGCCGGCTCCGCGAACTCCCGGTGCCGGAACACGGGCGTGGCCACGTACACGGCGTCCACGTCACCGGAGGCCAGCAGCGCCGGGTAGTCCTCGTAGGAGTACGCGGGCACGCCGTACTCGGCCGCGAGCTCCTGGGCCTTCTGCGGGGTGCCGGTGACCAGGGCGGCCAGCACGGAGTTGCCGGTCCGGGCGATGGCGGGCAGGAACGCCTGCTGGGAGATCTGGCCGAGCCCGACCACCGCGTAGCGCACGGGGCCGTTCGTCGAGGGGGCGGTGCGGGGGATCGTCATGGGATGTCCTTCGCGGTCGGGAACGGGGCGGTCCCGGCCAGACTAGCGGCGGGCGGGGACGCGTGGAACGCCCGCGCACGGTCCGGGCCGGGTGGGCCATCATGGGAGCACGCCCCCGCAGGACCGTCGCCGGTCCCCGACCGCCAGGAGAGTTCCGTGCCCAAGAGCAAGGCCCGCAAGAAGGCCGCCGCCAAGAAGAAGCAGCAGCGGCGGGAGTTCCACGCCGCGGCCGGCGCCCGCGGCGTCGAGATCGACGGCGCCCCGCAGGGCACGTGGGACGACGACGCCCACGAGCTGCTGGTCGCCCGCGGCTGGGTGGCCTACCGGGACCTGGAGATGGACCAGCTCGGCGACGGCTGGGAGTGGCTGCCGTCCCAGCTGCCGCTGGACGCCGGGGTGGGCGGCGAGCCCGGGCCCACGTCCGTCTTCGCCGCGGCGGAGGGCGGCTACGACGTCGAGCTCGCCAACCCGAACGGGACCGTGGACCCCGACCGCTCGGGGCACTACGACACCCTCGAGGAGCTCGAGGCGGCCCTGGACGACCTCGAGGCCTGGCGCGTCCCCGCCGACGAGTACGTGCTGCCCGACGAGCCGAGCTTCTCCGCGGACACCCCCTGGGCGATCTGCCAGCTCTACGCCGGCGGGATGATCGACCACTGGGAGCTCGCCGCCGACCTCATCCACTTCCCCTACGAGCAGACCCCCGACGGGTTCGCCGCGGTCGAGCGCGCCCACCGGGCCGGGCTCGTCCCGGCCTCGCTGTTCGCCGCGGTCGTCGCGGGCCGGGCGGCGTAGCGGCCCGCTCCCCTTGTGGGCGCTCCTGGCGCGGGCGTAGCGTGGCACCGGACCATCACCCTGCTGAGGAAGAAGGACCGTCATGACGCAGACCCCGGACCCCGCCGAGAACAAGCCGTCCCAGGCCGAGGGGGACGTTCCCGAGGACCAGGACGTGGAGTCGGCCGTCGACCCGGCCGGCAACAAGCCCTCCCAGGCCGAGGGCGACGCGCCGGAGGACGCCCCCGGCGACGACTGAGACCCGAGCCCCCGACGCCGGGCGTCCCGATCCCGGGGCGCCCGGCGCCGCCGTGACGGGGCGTTTCCCTCGTGCCCGGCGCGAGCTCCTGGGCCCCGCCCGGCCGGGAGCCCCCGGCGTCCGCGGTGCCCGGCCCGGCTCCGGGCGCGGACCTCAGTGCCGGCTCAGCCCCCGGCCGTGCCGGCTCCCGGACGTCGGCGCCCACCCCGGCAGGCCGAGGAGGTCGGACGCCTCGCGGTAGTGGCAGGTGGAGAGGATGCCGAAGCCCGTCTCCACCGCGCGGCGGTAGTAGTGCGGGTCCAGGGCGTCGGCGGGCAGGTTCTCGTCGTAGCGGTGCAGCTCCAGGCGCATCGGCACGTCCCAGCCGCGCATCCGCAGGCTCGTCTCCATGTCCGGGACGTAGTGGCCGGCGAAGCCGATGACCCGCCCGATGTCGGGCACCTCGCGCCGCACGTCCTCGACCGTGGCGAGCCCGTCCGGGTGGGTGGGCACGAAGTAGACGAGGTCCGGGGCGATCCGGCGGTAGACGGCCAGCTGCGTCAGCCCCTGCACCCCCACCACCACCTGGCTCTCGGCACGGTGGGTGCGGACGAGCTCGACGACGACCTCGGGCGCCACGTGGTGCACCTCCAGCCACAGGACCGCCCCGGCCAGCACGGCCCAGGTGAGGAACTCGCCGGCCTCCCGCACGGGGCAGCGGGTGACCTCGCCGTAGTTGTCCACCAGGTGCTGGCTCAGCACGTAGTCGGCGGACTGCTCGCTCACCGGCCCGACGCCGGTGCTCCCGTGCCCCATGACGGGCTCGTGCAGGACGACGCACCGGCCGTCCACGGTGCTGCGCAGATCGATCTCGATCATCGTCCGCGGCCGGGTGGCCAGGACGTTCTGGGCCGACTCGAGAGCGGAGCACGGCCACGGGCCGTCGGGGTGGTAGCCGCCGCGGCGGGCGAGCAGGAGGGGCCCGGTGGCCGTCAGGCGGTCGTGCCGCGTGTAGGCCGCCAGCTCGGCCGGCGAGTCGAAGAAGATCGCGTGCTGTGCTGCTCGGGAGGCGGTCCCTGCGGAGCTGCAGTCCAGCGGGTCCGGTCGGTGGGGGTCGTTCGGCATGGATACTCCTGGGGGGATGGGAGCGCAGTCGGTGGCCGTGGGGGACGGCCGGAGGGACGGGAAGCTGGGGGGAACCGCCCGTCCGAGTGCTCAGGGGCCCTCGGCCGCCCGTGCACGCTCCAACTCTTCCACGTCCGAGGGCGAATACGTCGCCTCGATCTGCATGTCGTTGCCTCCGCGGAGCACATTGGCCGTCTTGAGACCTCGGATGACGAGCCGGGGAATGGGCCGGTACGTGGTCCGGCCGTCGTGAACCGGCCGGGTGCCCACGCCCTGGCGCAGGGCGACGGCGTGCAGCCACACGTCGTCGGCCCGGGGCGCGCACGCCGTGAACCCGCTCCCGGCCTCGCGCAGGGCGTCGAGCAGGCGCGGCGGGTAGAGCACACCGGAGGTGCCCGTGGCGAAGGTCAGCAGCGAGGCTCCCGCGGGGGCGCCGGGCACCCAGGTGGCGTAGGGCTGGATCCGTCCCGCCTGCACGCGCATGCGGTGCGCCCGGTGCGCCACCACGTCGCCGGGGTGCCGCTCGTGGACGGCGAGCAGCTCCTCCAGCCACGTCCCGCCGTAGAGGACGTCGTCGTCGGCGATCACCAGGGGCAGCTCGTGCCGGGCCTCGGACCGCACGTAGGGGTAGTACTTCTTGTGCGGGCCCCAGTCCTCGGTGGCGCGGATCTCGAGGCCGCGGCGCACCAGCCGGGCCAGCGGCGCGGGGGGATCGGCCACCACGGCGGGGTCCTCCAGCCACAGGATCAGCCGCCGCGGGCGGACCGTCCCGTGCGCCATCGACTCGACGGCCAGGTGCACCGTGCGGATCCGGCTCCCGTAGGAGGTGAGGCTGACGACGACGGGGGCGTCCCCCCGCACGGGCGTCCCCACGAAGCGGTTGCGCGCCCGGAAGTACAGCGCGCTGCGGCTGGTCCGGAACGAGTGCAGCCAGCTGCGGACCAGCGCACGGGACAGCACCCACCGCAGGGGGTGGGACCGCCGTCCGGCCGACCGGGAGCTCATGCCGGGGGCGTCAGCCCGGCGCGCGCCGCCGCGCTGCCCAGGTGCAGGACACCCGAGTCGGTCGTCACCGCGATCCAGGAGAAGCCCTGCGCGCGCAGCGCGGCCGCCCGCTCCGGGGACCCCGCGAACGCCCCCGGCAGCACACCGGCCGCCCGGCACGCGCGCACGATCACCGGCAGGGGCGCGTCCTCCGCCGTGTCCGCGAGCAGGTCGTCGACGTCCCGGCCCAGCGCGAGGGAGAGGTCGAAGGGCCCCACGAAGACCATGTCCAGGTCCGGGGTGGCCGCGATCTCCTCGACCGCGGCCACTGCCGGGGCGGTCTCGACCATCACCGAACACCGGGGGCGCGGCATCGACGCCGCGCCCCCGGTGGAGTCCCGGCTCCCGGGCAGGGGACCCCAGCTGCGGGCGCCCCGTGGCGGGTAGTGCGCCGCGGCCACGGCAGCCTCGGCCTGCCCGGCGCTCTGGACCAGGGGGACGATCACGCCGTCCGCCCCGGCGTCGAGGGCCCGGCCGATCGCCGTGGGGTCGTTCGCGGCGACCCGGACCAGCACCGGCGCCGCCGCCTCGTGCCGCAGGGCGAAGAGGCCGCGGAGGGCGGCGTCGTCGAAGTGTCCGTGCTGGGCGTCGACGCCGACCCAGTCGAAGCCGGCGCGCTCGAGCGCGAGCGTGGTGCGGGCGTCGCCGAGCGTGGCCCACACACCGGCGCGCACCGCGTCCGCGGGAAGGTCTGCGTCGGTCATGGCCTCATGATGGCAGGGGGCGGGCGGGGGCACGACCTCGCCGCGAGATTGCGACGACGCCGCCGGCGACGACCGTGACCAGCCCGGCGAGCACCGCGACCCAGACCGCCACGGCGGAGTACCCGCCGGCGGTGGCGTAGGGGTCGAGGAACGGATAGGGATACCAGTAGGGCGCGCCGGTGGCCTCGTCGAGCACCCGGGGCGCCCGCACGAGGGTGTAGACCACCCACAGCACCGGGTAGACGGCCGTCCAGCCGACGACCCGCCACCGCACCGGGCGCCGACCGGGCGCGAGCAGCCAGTCCAGGAGCACGTAGACGGGCGCGATGAGGTGCAGGACCTCGTTGGACCACTGCTGCTCCAGGCCGGCCGGGAGCGGGATGCCGCGCAGCAGCACGTTGTAGACCAGCCCCGTGACGACCGTGTACGTGGTGGCCGCCGCGCGCAGGGCGCTGAACGCTCCCGGCTCGGCGCCGGGACCGCGCAGCAGCAGTCCCGCCCCGACGGCAAGGACCACGGCGAGCAGCAGGCTGCTCTGGATCGTGAAGTAGCTGAAGAAGTTCGCCACGTCCACCGCGATGTGGCGGTCACCGCGGTCGACCCAGAACTGCAGGCTGACCCGGAACTGTCCGAGCACGGCCGCGACCATTGCCACGGCCGCGGCCGCACGGGTCACGGCGAACAGCCGCCTCATGCCCGGTCCCCTCCTCCGTGCCCGGTCAGACCTCCACGGCGGCCAGCACCGGCGTGGTGGGCGTCTCGGAGCCGCCGGCGGGCTCGACCGTCATGGCCACCGCGCCGGCACGGTCGACGTCCCCCTTCAGCCACACCTGCACCTGCCCGCCGCCGAAGTGCGCGTCCGGCACCGGGGAGCCGTCCTGCATCAGCCACAGCTGGTACTCGCGCCCCTCCTCCGGGTCCGGGAGGTCGGCAGCCACGAGCATGGCCGCGTCCTCCTGCTCGGAGACCACGAGGGTGGCGGCGCTCCCGTCGACCTCCAGCCGGTGGGTCGCCACGTCCGCGGCGGCCAGCAGGCGGGCCTGCCGGTCCTGTTCCTGCGCGGCGAGCTGCTGCTGCTCGCGCTGCTCCGTCTGCGTCCCGATCGCCCAGCCGCCCAGGGCGGCACCCGGCAGGAGCACCGCGGCCGCCGCCGCGACGGCCAGCCGCTGCCGCCGCTGCCGCCGGCGCTCCGCCAGGGAGACGACGTCCGCGCCGGACCCCGGGCCCGCCGAGCTCCCGGAGGAGGCAGCGCTCGGCGGCTCGGCGGCCCGGGGTCCGACGTGGCCGGCGTCCCGGCGGGTGCCCCGGACCGGGTCCCGTGGATGGCGGCGAGGACGTTCGCGCGCAGGGCCGGCGGCGGCTCCTGGGCCACCGCCGAGGCCAGGGCAGCGCCGACCTCTCCGAACGAGTCCACCTCGGCGCGGCACGCCGCGCAGCCCCGGAGGTGGTCCTCGAACGCGGCACGCTCCTCGGGCTCGAGGGCGTCCACGGCGTAGAGTGCCGCGTCCCCGTGGACGTCGTCGGACCGGTCGTCCCCCTGCATGTCGTTCACCGCTGCACCCCCAATGCTGAGCGTAGATTGTTGAGCCCGTCCCTGATCCGTGCTTTCGCCGTGCCCAGTGGGACGGCCAGGTGCTCGGCGACCTGTCGGTGGCTGTAGCCCCGGTAGTACACCAGGCAGACGGCCTCGCGCTGGAGCTCGCTCAGGGATCCCAGCCCCGTGCGGACCTCCTCGGTGTCCAAGGACTGCTCGACCTCGCCCCAGGTCTCGTCGGAGGGCGGGCCCGCCTGGCGGAGCTCGTACTGCTCGTCCCGGACGCGTTCCCGCTGGCTCTGCCGGATCCGGTCCACCGCGCGCCGGTGGGCCATGGTGCACAGCCAGGCCAGCACGGTGCCGCGCCGCGGATCGAAGCGCTCCGCCTGCTGCCAGGCCATCAGGTAGACCTCCTGGACCACCTCGGCGGCCAGCTCCGGGGAGCGGGTCAGCCGCACCACGAGCCCGAACAGCTTCGTGCACGTGGCGTCGTACAGCTGGGCGAAGGCGGCCTCGTCCCCGGCGGCGCTGCGCCGCAGCAGGTCGGCCAGGTCGTCGGTCCCGCTGGAGGAACGGGACTGGGTCCCCGCGCCGCAGCCGCGGCCGGTCGATCCTTCACTCACGCGATCTCGCTGTTCACTCGGGGGGCAACGCCTCGCCCGCCACCCGGGCGAGGACAGTCCTGTACCGCAGACTGCCACATCCGACCGGTGCCGCACTGTCGACACACGCTGTCCTTCCATGCCAGGTGTTCGTCACCGGACGCCTCGCGGATGGGTCCGCGGCGCGTCCGGACGGTTCCGGGGCCGGTCCAGGACCCCGGTCCGGCACCCGGTTCCGGGGCGCCGATCCAGGGGGCCGAAAAAAACTTTGCGGCGGCACCCATCCGGGGCCGCCCCGGCGCCGAACCCCCTGTGCACACACCGAATGTGCGCACACGGCACGACCCCCGGTACGACACAGGAGAAACTGATGCGCAAGTCCACGTTCCTCGCAGTCCCCACCCTGGCCCTCGGCGCCCTCACCCTTGCCGCCGCCCCCGCCTCCGCCCACGCGGAGGACACGTGGTCCTCCCAGGCGACCCTGAACACCCTGAACAACTCCGGCACCACCGGCGACGTCATGGTCGACGTCCACGGCACCGAGGCCACCGTCACGATGAACGTCACCGGTGCGGCCGAGACCTTCATGGACGGGCCGTTCCCGCACGCCCAGCACATCCACATCGCCGCCCAGGGCGTGTGCCCGCCCCCCACCGCGGACACCGACGGCGACGGCGTGGTCTCCACCCCGGAGGGTCACCCGTTCTACGGGATGATCGGCACGTCCCTGACCACCGAGGGCGACACCAGCGCCGACTCGGCCCTGGCCGTGGAGCGCTTCCCCGGCGGGTCCGCCTACACCTACGAGCGGACCTTCGAGCTGGACGCGGCCACCGCCGAGTCCCTGCAGAACGGCACCGCGGTCGTCGTCGTCCACGGTGTGGACCCGGCCAAGATGCCGGCCGCCGCCGCCGAGAAGATGAGCTCGCTGAACGAGGAGCTGCCCCTGGCCGCCACCCTCCCGGCGGCCTGCGGCACGCTGACCGCCTCCCAGATGGGCGCGATGCCCGAGGGCGGCGCCGACACCGGCGTGACCCAGGAGACCGGCTCCGGCGCCGAGACCGCGGCGCTGGGCGGCGGCCTCCTGGCGGCCGTGGCCGGCGGCGCCTGGGCGCTGCGCCGGCGCGCTGCCCGGGCCTGATCCCGCGGGACGGTTCCTGTCATGACGGGATCGACCACCGGTCGCCGCGGGGGCCTGCTGGCCTCCGCGGCGGCCGCCGTCCTGCTCGCCACCGGCTGCGCCGCCGGATCCGGTGACGGCCCCCCGGCCGCCTCCGGCAGCACGTCCCCGGCGGCCTCGAGCAGCGCCACCGGCACGCCCTCCCCCACGTCGTCGTCCACGGCGGCGCCGTCGTCCACGGGAACACCGCCGGCCGCACGCGCGACGCCGACCGCCGCCCCCGAGGACCGCCCCGCGGTCCTCGACGCCTCCGAGCCCGTCTCCCTGACCGTGCCGTCCACGGGCACCCGCTCCGAGCTGCTGCACCTGGGTCTGCGGGAGGACGGGTCCCTGGAGGTCCCGCCCGAGGGCCCCGGGTCCCCGGCGAGCTGGTACACCGGCTCCCCCACCCCCGGCGAGCGCGGCCCGGCCGTGCTGCTGGGCCACGTCAACGCCACCGGCGGCGGCCCCGGGGTCTTCGCGGACCTGCGGCAGCTCGCTCCCGGGGACCGGATCGAGGTCGCCCGGGAGGACGGGAGCACCGCGGTCTTCGCCGTCGACCGCGGGGAGCAGTACGGCAAGGACGACTTCCCCACCCTGGAGGTCTACGGCAACACGGCGGACGCCGAGCTGCGGCTGATCACCTGTGACGGCTACGACCCGGCCACCGGTGAGTTCGACGACAACTACGTCGTCTACGCGTCCCTGGTGTCCTGAGCCGCCTCGACGAGCACGACGACGCGGTCCTGGACCGCGCGCGGGCCCCGTCCTCCCACGCCCGGTGCCTGCGCTCGAGGACGGTCGTTCCCTAGACTCGGACCGGTGAGAACGACCGTTCTCACGCGCAGTGCGAACGACCGAGAGGAAGAACCTCCATGGGGTACATCAGCGTCGGCACCGAGAACAGCACCGACATCGAGCTGTACTACGAGGACCACGGCAGCGGGCAGCCCGTGGTGCTGATCCACGGCTATCCGCTGGACGGGTCGTCCTGGGAGAAGCAGACCGTGGCCCTGCTCGAGGCCGGCCACCGCGTGATCACCTACGACCGGCGCGGCTTCGGCAGCTCCAGCAAGCCCACCACCGGCTACGACTACGACACCTTCGCCGCGGACCTGAACGCCGTGCTGACCCACCTCGACCTGCAGGACGCCGTCCTCGTGGGCTTCTCGATGGGCACCGGCGAGGTGGCGCGCTACCTCGGCACCTACGGTTCCGCCCGGGTGGCCAAGGCGGTCTTCCTCGGCTCGCTGGAGCCCTACCTGCTGCAGACGGACGACAACCCCACCGGCGTGCCGCAGGAGGTCTTCGACGGCCTCGCCGCCGCCGTGACCGCGGACCGGTACGCGTTCTTCACCGAGTTCTTCGGCAACTTCTACAACGCCGACACCTTCCTCGGCACGGACCGGCTCAGCCAGGAGATCGTGGACGCCAGCAAGAACATCGCGTTCCGCTCGGGCGCCGTGGCCTCCGTGGCCGCGCAGCCGACCTGGCTCACCGACTTCCGCGCCGACATCCCCCGGATCGACGTCCCGGTCCTGATCGTGCACGGCACCGCGGACAACATCCTGCCGATCGACGCCACCGGCCGGCAGTTCACCAAGGCGCTGCCGGAGGCGCGCTACGTCGAGATCGAGGGCGCCCCGCACGGCATGCTTTGGACGCACGCTCTCGAGGTGAACGAGGCGCTGCTGGACTTCCTCGCCGGCTGACCGGCCCGGCCCCGGATCGGCCGGGGGCGCCCGCTGGTGCGATCGATAACGAATGTGTAACGTAACGTCATGAGAACATCCCCCCGCGTTCTCCCGGACCATCGGCGTCCCCTGCGCGGGTGGTCCCACGGCCCCGGCCCGCCTCTCCCGGCGGACCGGGGCCGTCGTTCGTGCCTGATCAGGCCCCCGGCCGGGGGCCTGATCAGGCACGTGCTGCGGCGGTGCCGACCGCTCAGCCGCGGGGGTCGCGGTCCGGGCGGACTCCCCCCGGACCCTCACCGGGCCGGTCCGTGCCGCCGGGCCGGTCCGTCCCGCCGGGCCGGTCCGTTCCGCCCGGCCCGGCGCCCGGGGACCGGTCGTCCGGCGCGGTCCCCCCGGCGCCCCGGTGTCCGCCGAGGTAGTCCCGGGCCTTCTGCTGGACCGAGTCCACGTGCCGCTCGTACTTCCGTCCGGTGCGCTTGTCCACGAAGTTCCCGGCCTGGTCCAGGACCTTGTTCACCTTGTCCGGGTTGCGCTGCGCGAGCTGCTTGGCCTTCGCCGTGAGCCCCTTGAAGTTCACCATGACGTCTCCTTCCGAGAGCGGTCACCGCCGCGAGTCCGCCGCGGTGCTGTCACGACTCCATCATGCAGAGCTGTCGCCGCGCTGGCCAGCACCTGTGGCCCGCCCCGCCGGCCCCGGCGCTGAATATGCCCCCGAAGGCATACTCGGGCCGGGGCGGCGGTCAGTCCCGCTCCAGCGGCAGGGCGGGGGCCAGGCGCCGCAAGGACGTGAAGGTGGGGACGAGCGCCTCGTACAGCTGCTCGAAGACCGGCTGCAGGGAGGCGTAGACCGCGGCGTCGGCCGGGTCGGGGCGCAGGGTGGAGTCCACCTCGACGAGGTCCGCGGCCACGTCGATCGACTCGATGAGCCCCAGCGCCTGCATCCCGAGCAGCGCCGCGCCGAACCCGGAGCCCTCGTGCCCGGACGCGAAGGAGATGTCCGTGCCCAGCACGTCGGCGAGCATCTGCCGCCACAGGGGGCTGCGCGCGAACCCGCCCGTCGCCCGGATCTGCTCCACCCCCAGGCCTGCCGAGCGCATCGACTGCAGGACCAGGCCCAGCTGCTGGCACACCCCCTCCAGGGCCGCGCGCACCAGGTGCGCCCGTCCGTGCGCGCGCGTGAGCCCCACGTAGGCGCCCCGGGGCAGGGAGCTCCAGTGCGGGGCGCGCTCGCTCAGCAGATAGGGCAGCATGAGCAGCCCGCCGGAGCCGGCGGGGACGCTCTCGGCCAGCGCGCACAGGGCCTCCTGGGAGTCCTCACCGAGGTCCGGGGCGAGCGCGTCGCCCGCCCAGCCCAGGACCACGCCCCCGTTGTTGATGGCCCCGCCCACCACCCAGCGGCCGGGGGTCAGGGCGTAGCAGAACACCCGGCCCAGCGGGTCCACCACAGGACGGTCGACGACGACGCGCAGCGCGCCGCTCGTGCCGATCGAGCAGGCGGCCACCCCGGGCCGCACCGCCCCCAGCCCCAGGTTCGCGAGGGGCCCGTCGCTGGCGCCGACCACCACCGGCGTGCTCTCGGGCAGGCCGGTGGCCCGGGCGGTCGCCTCCGTGAGCCCGGGCAGGACGGTGGTGGTGGGCACCAGCTCCGGCAGCTGCTCGGGCAGGATCCCGGCCAGGGCCAGGGCCTCGTCGTCCCAGGTCAGTTCGTGGATGTTCATCAGCCCCGTGGCGGAGGCCACCGAGTGGTCCACCACGAGGGCGTTGCACAGCCGCAGCAGCACGAACTCCTTGATGCCGGCCCAGAAGGCGACCCGCTCGCACAGCTTGGGCTCCTGCTCGTGGAACCACACGAGCTTGGCCAGCGGTGACATCGGGTGCACGGGGGTGCCCGTGCGCCGGTGCAGCGCGAGTCCGCCCACGGCGGCGCGCAGCCGCTCCGCCTGCGCACTGGCCCGGGTGTCGGCCCAGGTGACGAGCGGGGTGAGGGGCTCCCCCTCGGGCGAGAGCCCGAGCAGGCCGTGCATCGCGGAGCTGAAGGACAGTCCGGCCACGCGCTCGGCCCCGACCTCCTCGACCACGGCGCGCACCGTGTCCAGGACGGCGCGGAGGATCAGCTGCGGGTCCTGCACGGCGTGGCCGCCGTGCGGCTCCTCCAGCGGATAGCCCGCCGAGGCGGAGGCGAGCTGCTCGCCGCCCACCGCGAACGCCACGGTCTTGGTGCTCGTGGTGCCGATGTCCACCCCGAGCACCACGGTGCCGGCGGTGGGATCTCCGTGCGGCCCGGTCATCAGCGGGTCTGCTGGCCGAAGGAGACGAGCACCTTGCCGGAGGCCGCGGAGTCCCGGGCCGCGGAGAAGGCCTCCAGGGCCCGCTCGGCCGGGATCTCGTGCGTGACGACGCCCTCGATCCCGGGGTGGGCGGCGAGCAGCTCGATCGCCTCGTCGATCTCGTCGTCGAAGCGGAACGAGCCGCGCAGCTGGAGTTCCTTGGACACCAGCGGGGCCAGGTTCACGGGCCGGGCCTCGTTCGGCACCATCCCCACCTGGACCACCACGGCCCCCCGTCGCGCCGCCGCCAGCGCGGGGCTCACGGCCGCGGGCACTCCCGAGCACTCCAGCACCACGTCGAAGGCCTCGGCCGGGAGCGGGTCCGCCCCGATCCGGACCGTGCCGTGCACACCCAGGGCCCGGGCCCGCTCCAGCGGGCCCTCGAGGACGTCGGTGGCCACGACCTCCGCCGCGCCGCGGGCCAGGGCCGCGGCCGCCGCGAGCAGCCCGATCGGCCCGGACCCGGAGACGAGCACCCGCCGGCCGGCCACGTCCCCGGCCACGGTCAGCCCGTGCAGCGCCACGGCCAGCGGCTCGGCCAGCGCGGCCCGGCGCAGCGGGAGGCCCTCCGGGAGCACCCGCACCATGTCCGGGCGCACCAGCAGGTATTCGCTCATCCCGCCCTGCGTGTGCGGCCGGGTGGCGGCGCTGCCCAGGTAGGCCCCGCCCGGCCACAGGTGGCGCCGGTCCTCGATCCCCGGCTCGGGGGTGCCGAACGTGGCCGGGTGCACCGTCACCGGGGTGCCCGGCGCGAGCTGGCCCGCGGGGTCGAGGTCCACCGTCCCGGAGACCTCGTGGCCGGGCACGAGCGGCTCCCGGACCACGTACTCCCCGTTGGCGCCCTCGGCCCAGTAGTGCAGGTCGGACCCGCACACCCCGCCGTAGGCGATCCGGAGCCGGAGCTGCCCCGCGGCCGGCTCCGGAATGGGCTGCTCCTCGACGCGCAGGTCCTGCTTGCCGTGGATGACGATGGCTCTCATGTGTTCTCTTCCTGGGACGCCCGGATCAGCTGGGACGTCCGGATCGGTGAGTGGCGGTTTCGGATCAGACGACGGAGGTCATGCCGCCGTCGACCAGGACGTTGTGCCCGGACACGAAGCTGGAGGCGTCCGAGCACAGGTAGATCAGCGTGCCCACGAGCTCCTCGACGCGCCCCCAGCGCTGGGCCGGGGTGCGGTCGACCACCCACGCGTTGAACGCCTCGTCCTCGATGAGGGCCTGGTTCATCTCCGTGGCGAAGTAGCCGGGGGAGATCGCGTTGACCTGGATGTTGTAGCGGGCCAGGTCGGCGGCCATCCCCTTGGTCAGCATGACCACCCCGCCCTTGGTGGCCGAGTACGGGGCGATGGTCTGCCGGGCGAGCACGGACTGCACCGAGGCGATGTTGACGATCTTGCCGGAGCCCCGCTCCTGCATCCCGGGGACCACGGCGCGGGAGACGTGGAAGGCGCTGGAGAGGTTCGCCGCGACGATGTCCTCCCAGTCCTGGGCGGTGAACTCGGCGAACGGGGCGCGGCGCTGGATCCCGGCGTTGTTCACCAGGATGTCCGGCACCCCGTGCTCGGCCACCACCGCCTCGATCCCCGACCGCACCGCATCGGCGTCGGTGAGGTCGAAGGCGGCCGTGGCCGGTGCCGTGCCCGTGCGGCCGGCGATCTCGTCGCGCACCCGGGCGAGGGCCTCGCCGTCGCGCCCGTGCAGGACCACGCGGGCGCCCGCCTCGGCGAGGCCCGCGGCCAGGGCCCGCCCCAGCCCCCGGGAGGACCCGGTGACGAGGGCGAGCCGGCCGGTGATGTCGAAGACGCTGTTCATGTCCACCTCAGGCGATGTAGAAGATGACGAGCACGATGGCGAAGCCCACCACGGACTGCAGGGCCTGCTGGACGGTCCACGTGCGCAGCGTGGTCTTGACGTCCATGCCCATGAGCCGGCCTACGAGCCAGAAGCCGGAGTCGTTGACGTGGCCGGCGAAGACCGACCCGGCGGCGGTGGCCAGCACGACGGCCGCGACCTCCACGGCGTTGAAGCCGCCCGCGGCCACGGCCGGGGCCATGAGGCCTGCGGCGGTGACGAGCGCCACGGTGGCCGAGCCCTGGGCCAGGCGCAGGACGACGGCGATGAGGTAGGCGGCGAAGATGACCGGCAGACCGATGCCGTCCAGGGAGGAGGCCAGGGCGTCGCCGATGCCGGAGGCCCGCAGGATGCCGCCGAACATGCCGCCGGCGCCGGTGATCAGGATGACCGAGGCCACCGGGCCCAGGGCCGAGTCGACGACCTTCTCCAGGGCGGTGCCGTGCTCGCCGCGGCGGGTGCCGAGGACGAACAGGGCCACGAGGACCGAGATCAGCAGGGCCACCGGGGAGGCGCCGACCATGGAGAGCGCGCCGTACCACGGGGCGTCCTCGGAGACCGTGCCGGCGGCGCGGAGGAAGTCCAGGCCGGTGTTCATGAAGATGAGCACCAGGGGCAGCAGGAGCAGGGCGATGATGGTGCCGACCTTGGGCGGGTTGGCCGGCTGGTCGTCGTCCATCTCGCCGAACAGGCCCGGCACGGGCAGGATGAACTTGGAGCCCACGCGCTTGCCCCACAGGTAGCCGGTGACGTACCAGAGCGGGAAGGCCAGCAGCAGGCCGATCAGCAGGACCATGCCGAGGTCGGCGCCGTAGAGCTCGGTGGCGGCCACGGGGCCCGGGTGCGGCGGCACGAAGACGTGCATCACCGAGAACGCACCGGCGGCGGGGATGCCGTAGAGCAGCACGTTGGTGCCGCTCACGCGGCGGGCGACGGCGAAGATGATGGGCAGCATGACCACCAGGCCGGCGTCGAAGAAGATCGGGAAGCCCATGATCAGCGAGGCGATGCCGAGGCCGAAGGGGGCCCGCTTCTCGCCGAAGATGTCCACGAGCTTGTCGGCGAGCACCCTGGCGCCGCCGCTGTGCTCCACGAGCTTGCCGAGCATGGCGCCGAGGCCGATCAGCAGGGCCACCGAGCCGAGCGTGCCGCCGAAGGCCTCCACGGCGGTGTCCACGATCAGCGCCGGCGGGATGCCCGTGGCGAGCGCGGTCAGCAGCGCCACGAGGATCAGGGTCAGGAACGCGTGCAGCTTGAACTTGATCACCAGGATCAGGATCAGCGCGATGGCGGCGGCCGCGATGCCCAGCAGGGGGGCGGTTCCGAGGGTTTGTGTCCAGTCTTCCACTGAGGGTCTCCGTGATCTCGGGCCTGCGCGCAGGCCTTTCGGGTGCTCGTCGTGATCCACGACACGCGCTAGGCTGACAGAAAGATCATACTTTTGGCAACAGCGGGCACGTCATGTGCGCCGCGAGAGGGACGGGGCCGGGATGCACGGGGTGGAGCAGCACAGCGGCGTGCTGGATCGGCTCGGCCGCAGCATCGCCTCGGGCGACCGCGTGCCCGGCACGGTCCTGACACTCGCCGGCCTCGAGGAGGAGTTCGGGGTCTCCCGCACCCTCGTGCGCGAGGTCGTGCGGGTTCTCGAGTCCATGGGCATGCTGGAGTCGCGGCGTCGCGTGGGCGTCACCGTGCGGCCGCCCCGGGACTGGAACCCGTTCGACCCCCGGCTGATCCGGTGGCGGCTCGGCGGCCCCGGGCGGGACGCCCAGCTGCTGAGCCTCACCGAGCTGCGCGCGGCGATCGAACCCATGGCGGCCCGGCTCGCCGCCGCGCGGGCGGACGAGTCCACCCGCCGCCGTCTCGTGGAGCTGGCCGCCCGGCTCAAGGAGCTGGGCCAGGCCCACCGCGGCACGGACCCGGAGTACCTGGCGACCGACATCGCCTACCACGAGCTGCTGCTGGCGGCCAGCGGCAACCCCATGCTCGCCGCCCTGGGCGGGGTGGTGGCCGAGGTGCTCTCCGGGCGCACCGCGCTGGGGCTCATGCCCCGGGACCCCGCTCCCGGGGCGCTCGAGGACCACGAGGCCACGGCCGCCGCCGTCGCCTCCGGGGACGCCGCCACGGCCGAGGCCCGGGCGCGGGCCGTGGTGACGGAGGTGCTCGAGGAGGTCGCCGACGGGACCGGGTGACGCCCCGGTCCTGCCGGCGGGCGGACCGGACGACTCGTAGGCTGAGCCCATGGGCATCTCCGAGACCGACCGCGGGCACCTGCGACGCTGTGTGGAACTGGCCCGCGAGGCCCTCGACGCCGGGGACGAGCCGTTCGGCTCGGTGCTCGTCTCGGCGCGAGGCGAGGTGCTGTTCGAGGACCGCAACCGGGTGGCCGGCGGTGACGCCACCCGGCATCCCGAGTTCGAGATCGCCCGCTGGGCAGCCGCTCACCTCGCCCCGGGAGAGCGCTCCGCGGCCACGGTCTACACCTCGGGCGAGCACTGCCCCATGTGCTCGGCCGCGCACGCCTGGGTGGGGCTGGGCCGCATCGTCCACGCCTCCTCCTCCGCGCAGCTGGTCCGGTGGCTGCAGGAGCTCGGCGTCCCGCCCGCCCCGGTCGCGGCGCTGCCGATCTCCCAGGTGGCCCCGGACGTGCCGGTGGACGGCCCGTGCCCCGACCTGGCCCCGGAGGTGCGGACCCTGCACGCCACCCGCCACGCCCGCTGACCCCCTCTACCCCTCCGCTGCCCGCCACTGCCCGCGAGATTGCCCGGGGCGGCGACCGGGCACGGTCGCGTCGCCGTGAGCCGCGATCTCGGCGCGGGGTGGCCAGGGCCCCCGCCCGGAGGCCAGGATGGGAGGGTCCCTCCGGCGGGCGCGCCCCCACCGGAACCGATCGACGAAGGGAACGACCGTGGTGGACATGGGAGGATTCGCGGACAAGGCGAAGGACTTCGCGGAGCAGCACCCGGACAAGGTGCAGCAGGGCATCGACCGCGGCGGCGACGCCGTGGACGAGCGCACCGGCAACAAGTACGAGAGCCAGGTGGACCAGGGCCAGGAGAAGGCCGGGGACTTCCTCGGCACCGGCCAGCAGGACCAGAAGGACCAGCAGAACTGATCCCCGGCAGCCCCCCAGCCCCCGCCCGCCGACCGGCGCGCGGGGGCTGCGCCGTTCCGGCCCCCTCCCCCGCCGAGGTGGCTGGAGGAGGGACCGGGTCAGCGCAGGGCTGCGGCCAGGTAGGGGGCGGTGCGGCTCGACGGGCACGCCGCGACCTCGGCGGGGGTGCCGGCGCAGAGGATCCGCCCGCCGGCCTCGCCGCCGGACGGGCCCATGTCGATCACCCAGTCCGACGACGCCACCACGTCCATGGCGTGCTCCACCACCACCACGGTGTTGCCCGCGTCCACGAGCCGGTTCAGCTGGCCCAGCAGCGCCTGCACGTCCTGGGGGTGCAGCCCGGTGGTGGGCTCGTCCAGGAGGTAGAGGGTGTGCCCGCGCCGGGCCCGCTGCAGCTCCGTGGCCAGCTTGATCCGCTGGGCCTCGCCGCCGGAGAGCTCGGTGGCCGGCTGGCCCAGCCGCAGGTAGCCGAGGCCCACGTCGAGCAGGGCGCGCAGGCTGCGCGCGGCGGCCGGGACGTCGGCGAGGAACTCCGCGGCCGTCTCCACCCGCATGCCCAGCACGTCGGCGATGCTCCGGCCCCGGTGGGTGACCTCCAGCGTCTCGGGGTTGTAGCGCGCGCCCCGGCAGTCGGGGCAGGGGCCGTAGGTGCCGGGCAGGAAGAGCAGCTCCACGGCGAGGAAGCCCTCCCCCTGGCAGGTCTCGCACCGCCCGCCGGCCACGTTGAAGGAGAACCGCCCGGCCCCGTAGCCCCGGGCCCGGGCCTCGTCGGTGGCGGCGTAGAGCTTCCGGACCGCGTCGAAGAGCCCGGTGTAGGTGGCCAGGTTGGAGCGCGGGGTGCGGCCGATGGGCCGCTGGTCCACGCGGATCAGCCGGTCCAGGTGCTCCAGGCCCTCGGCGGAGCCCACCCGCGCCCCGGGGGCGGGCGCCGCCTCGTCGTCGCCCGTGGACCCCGGCCCGCCGTGCAGGTGCCGGCCCGCGGTCTCGGCCAGGACCTGGCTGACCAGGGTGGACTTGCCCGAGCCGGAGACCCGGTGACGGCGGTGAGCACGCCCAGGGGGATCTCGGCGTCGAGGTCGACGAGGTTGTGGCGGCTCACCCCGCGCAGCTGAAGCCACCGCTCGGGCCGCCGGGCGGCGGGCGCCGGTGCGGCGGCCGCCGGGTCCGGGAACAGGAACGGGCGGGTGACGGACGCGGGGACCTCGGCCAGCCCCGGCACGGGACCGCTGTAGAGCACCGAGCCGCCCCGGTCCCCGGCCTGCGGGCCCACGTCCACGACCCAGTCGGCCCGGCGGACCACGGCCATGTCGTGCTCCACCACGAACACCGAGTTGCCGGAGGCCTTCAGCTCCTCCAGCACCGCCAGCAGCGGCTCGGCGTCGGCCGGATGCAGGCCCGCGGAGGGCTCGTCGAGCACGTAGACCACCCCGAACAGTCCCGACCTCAGCTGGGTGGCGATGCGCAGCCGCTGCATCTCCCCCGGGGAGAGCGTGGGGGTGGACCGGTCCAGGCTCAGGTAGCCCAGACCCAGGCCGAGGAGCACCTCCAGCCGGGCGAGCAGGTCCCGGGCGATGGTGACGGCCGCCTGGCTGCGCTCCCCGGAGGTCACCGCGCGCGAGGCGGTCCCGGCCTGCTCCAGCCCGGCCGTCGGGCGCACCGCCTCGGCCAGCTCGGCCAGGGTCGCCCCGTTGAACTCTGCGATGGTCCGGCCCCCGAAGGTCACGGCGAGCGCCTCCGGGCGCAGGCCGGCGCCACCGCACACCCGGCACGGGCCGGTGACCACGAAGCGCAGGGCGCGCTCGCGCATCTGCGGGCTCGCGGAGTCCGCCAGGGTGTGCAGGACGTGGCTGCGGGCGCTCCAGAACCGGCCTTTGTAGGGCTTCGCCACGCGGTCCCGCTGCGGGGTGATCTCCACGACCGGCTGCTCCTCGGTGAACAGGATCCAGTCCCGGACGTCCCGGGGCAGCTCCTGCCACGGGACGTCGACGTCGTGGCCCAGGTGCACGAGGATGTCCCGCAGGTTCTTGCCCTGCCACGCGCCGGGCCAGGCGGCCACCGCGCCCTCGCGGATGCTCAGCCCGGGGTCCGGGACCAGGGAGGACTCGGTGACGTCGTGCACGGTGCCCAGGCCGGAGCACTCGGGACACGCGCCGGCGGCGGTGTTGGGCGAGAAGGCGTCGGAGTCCAGGCTGCCCTCGGCGCCTTCGGGGTAGGTGCCCGCCCGGGAGAAGAGCATGCGCACCGAGTTGGACAGCGTGGTCAGGGTGCCCACCGTGGAGCGGGAGCTGGGGGCGCCGCGCCGCTGCTGGAGGGCCACGGCGGGCGGGAGACCGGTGATCTCCTCCACGGCGGGGTTGTGCCCCTGCTGGATCAGGCGCCGGGCGTAGGGCGCGACGGACTCCAGGTAGCGCCGCTGGGCCTCGGCGTAGACGGTGCCGAAGGCCAGGGAGGACTTCCCGGAGCCGGAGACGCCGGTGAAGGCGACGATCGCGTCGCGCGGGATGTCCACGTCCACGTGGCGCAGGTTGTGCTCGGAGGCCCCGCGGACCCGGACCATGCCGGAGCGGGCGGCGACGGGGACGATGGCCGCAGTGGTGTCGAGGTCGATGCTCACCGCGTCCACCCTAGCGACCGCGGGCGCGCGGCGGGACTCAGCCGGTCCGGTGCCGGTCCCGGCCGATCGTCCACGCGGTGTCCGCGGGAGCGGGGTCCACCACCCACGCGGACCACTCGTCCAGGCCGGTGAACCAGCGGGCCCCGTCCCGGCCGGCCACCACGAGGGCCGTGGCCAGGATCCCGGCCAGGCGCGCGTCCGGGCCGACGACGGTCGCGGAGCGGGCCCCGGCCGCGGGCCGACCGGTGCGGGGGTCGACGATGTGGGCGGGCCGTTCGTAGGTCCCGGAGGTCGAGACCGCCCCGTCGCCGGGCAGGACGGTCCACGAGAGCGCGCCGGGATCGTCCGGGTGGCGGATCCCCACCGCCCAGGGCTCCCCGGGTGCCGCGACCCCGCGGGTGACCACGTCCCCGCCGGCGTCGATGCACACGTTCGCGCAGCCGGCGCGGACCAGGTCGTCGGCGAGCCGCTCCGCGGCCCAGGCCTTGACGTAGCCGGAGGGGTCGAAGCCGCCGCGCACGGCCCAGGGGTCGAAGCAGCCGCCGGTCAGCAGCCGCCCCTCCCGGCAGCGGAGGAGCACGTCGAGCAGGGCCCCCTGCGCCGGGTCGCCCCGGGTGAGCCGGCGCTCGTCGAGCAGACCGGTCCGCAGGGCGGTCACCAGGGAGTCGGGCCGGTAGGTCGAGAAGACGGCGTCGACCCAGCCCATGTTGGCCACGGCCACGTCCAGGGCGTGCTGCACGACGCGCTCGGCCGGCAGGGCGTCCTCCCCGGCGCGGACGTCGACGGTCACCGTGGTGCCCCAGATCCGCTCCCGGTGGAGGTGCCGCCGGCCCTTGGGGCGGCGCAGCTCGACGGCGGGGGCGCTCATGACCGGGCCCGGTCCACGAGCTCCCGGAAGGCGGAGCGGTAGCCCCGCACGGCGTGGTCGGCCCCGCTCACGGCGTCGATCCGCGCCGGCTGCCTCGTGAGGACCTCCTCCTGGAGGACGGGCACGGCGCGGTCGTCGGTCCACTGCGGGGGGCGGGGGGAAACGGCGGTGCGGTCGATGCGCTCGACTCTAGGTCGGGGGACGGGGACCGGGCAGTGGACTTTCGGGCAGAGTTCCCGGGCCCCGGTGCCCGGAGTGCGCTCGGCGGGCGGCCCCGCCCCTCGCCGGCGCGGGGGTCGACGCGGAGCGGGGCCGGGCCGCGGTCAGTCCCTGATCTCGATGACCTGCAGCGGCAGGTTGGTGCCGGTCCCGCAGAACTCGGCCTGGCACTCCTGGATGAACCCGGAGATGACGGCCGGCCCCTCGTCGAAGGCCATGTTGAAGGCCACGGCCTGGTAGTCCATCTCGATCTCGCCGCCCTCACAGACCCACTGCTCGAAATAGCTGCCGTTGGCGATGCGACCCTCGGAGACCCGCTGGGTCACGCTCAGGGAGACGAAGACGTTGCTGCCCGCGGTGCAGGAGACCGTGTAGGTGCCCTGGACGGCCGCCCCCTCGGCGATCCGCGTGGCGTCGCTGATGTCGGAGATCACCATCGCCTGCGCCGGTGCGGCGGCGGCGAGGCCGACTCCCGCCGCGAAGACGGCGGCCGTGACTGCCCTGGTGGTTCTTCTCATGGTTCTGTCCCATCCGGTGGAGAAGCGGGGACCGCTTCGCGACTGGTGCCGGCTCGCGGCGTCCCCCCGGACGCCCGTCGAACCCCGTGTCTGTACGACATCCCCAACGTAGGCGCAGGTCAGCGGGCACGGCCGACGTGGCGGGAAGATGACGGACACGATTCGGACACGACCTCGCCGGAAAGTCCTCCTGCAGGACGTGACGGGCGGAACGCGTTGCTCAGAAGGCGTCGCCGATCGGCACCGGGCGGCCCTGCCGGTCGAGGTAGTAGGCCCCGGCGTCGCCGATGTGGGCGGCGAGCGTGTCCTCGAACGCCTGGTCGGCCCGCTCGTCGCGGTGAGGACCGGGGTGACCGGCCGGCCGGTGGCAGCGCAGGACGTCGGAGCGGTCCTCGAGCCCGCACGTCGCGCCGTCCGCCGCCGGGCGGACCGGCGGCGCCGGGCGGTCGGCCGCGGTGTCCCGCCCGAGCGCGGCGACGGCCACGAGCAGCAGGGCTGTCGCGGTGACCAGCGGCACGACCGGCGCGACCCGGGTGGACGCGGCCAGGACCAGGGCGAGCACGAGGAGCGCCAGCAGGGCGAGCACGGCGGCCCGTTCGATCGTGCGGTCGGGCGCACGGTGGCGCCCCGCCCCCCGGTCGGAGGCGCGGCGCGCGGTCCCGGGCACCTCGGGCAGTTCGGGAACGAGTGGTGTGGTCACGGCGGTCCTTTCGCGTCCGGCCCGTCCGCGGCGCACGACCGTCAGGACGAGCGGCACGGACCGGCGAGCGGCCCCGGCGGGCGGCCTCGGCCGGAGTCCCCCCGATCGCCCGTGCCGGGGATGGCCTCATCCTGACCCCGCGGGGCGGCCGACCGGAACCGTGTGCTCGTCCGTGACCCGCCTGCGACGACGCCGGGCACCCGTGGTCACCGGTCGGCGCCGCGGCGGGGCGGACCCGTGCCCCCGCGCTGACGTGCGGTGCCGCCGCGCGCTGGGGGGTCGCCGGTCCCCGCAGGAGCGCGCCGTCCGGCCCTGCCCCCTCTTGTGGGGCTGGACCGGACGGCGGTCGATCAGGGCGGGCACGGCGCACTCGCGCCCACGCGGAGCCGAGCGGAGCGGAGCAGGGCCCCGGCGGGGTCAGTTCCCGCCCTGTCCCTCCTCCTGCTGGCCGTCCTCGTAGGGCAGCTCGCCCTCCGTGGCGCTCTCCTCCTCCGGCGTGCTCTCCTCCTCGCCGATGGTCTCCCCGCTGCCGGCGGTCTCCTCGCTCTCGGCGGTCTCCTGGGTGCCGGCGGTCTCCTCGGTCCCGGTGGTGGCCTCCTGCTCGATGCTCTCCTCGCCTCCCGGCTCCGTGTTGTCGCACCCGGTGACGCCCAGCGCCGCGAACGGCAGGGTCGCGATCACCAGCACCTTCCGCCACCAGTTCCTGTCCGCTGCTGCGGCCATGTCTCCTCCTCCGTGGGTTGTCGACGGACCCCAACACTAAGCCAGCTTCCGAACACCCTCAAGGGTCGCCCCGCGCCCCACCGCGGACCTGTCCGCCGCGGCGGGCCGCACCGAGAGCACCCGGCCGGTCCAGCGCCGCCGGATCCACCGGTCGTGGGTGGCCAGCACCACGGTGCCCGGGAAGTCCTCCAGGGCCTGCTCGAGCTCCTCCGCCAGCGCCAGGGACAGGTGGTTGGTCGGCTCGTCCAGCAGCAGCAGCGGGGCGGGATCGGCGACCAGGGCCGCGAGCGCCACCCGGCGGCGCTGGCCGGGGGACAGCTCCCCGAGGGGGCGGGCGGCGTCCTCGTCCCGCAGCAGCCCGAGGTCGCGCAGGGTCGGGGCGCGGACGGGGTCCCGCAGGCGGGCGCGGCAGGCCGCCTCGGCGGGCACCGCGAGGTCCGGCCAGTCGTCCTCCTGGGCCAGGCGCCCGACGACGGCGCCGCCCCGACGTTCCACGGTGCCCGCGTCGGGGCGCAGCTCGCCCGCCAGCACGGAGAGCAGCGTGGACTTCCCCGTGCCGTTCGGGCCCTGGACCAGCACCCGGTCCCCGGCGTGCAGCACCAGGTCGGTCGGGGCCAGCCGCCCCGCGACGGCCGCCCCGCTCAGCCGGAGCAGGGTGCCGGCGGCGTCGTCGTCCGCGGTCCCGGCGATCCCCGCGAAGCGCAGCGGGGCCGGCGGCGCGCCGACGGCGGTGCGCTCGAGCGCATCGAGCCGCTGGCGGGCCGAGCGGACCCGGCCGCCGATGGTCTTGGCGGCGCGGTCGCTGTAGAACTTGCGCGTGATGCGGCCCTCGGACTTGGGAGCGGTGGTGTGGAAGATCTCCCGCCCGGAGACGTCGACGACCTCCTGCAGCCGCTGCCGCTCCTCCTGCTGGGCCGTGAAGCGCTCGCCCCAGCGGCGGCGGGCGGACTCGCGCCGGTCCAGGTAGGCCGAGTAGCCGCCGGTGGACACGGTGCCCTGCCGGGCCGGGCCGCCGGCGGACTCGTCCGGGCCCAGCGCGGGGTCGAGGTCGACCACCCCGGTGGCGGCGGCGTCCAGGAACCAGCGGTCGTGGCTGGCCATGAGCACGGGCCCCCGCCAGGCGGCCAGCTCGGCCACGAGGAAGTCCACGGCGGCGTCGTCGAGGTGGTTGGTCGGCTCGTCGAGCAGCAGGGCCGTGGGCCGGGACAGCAGCAGCGCGGCGAGGGCGAGCCGCCGCTGCTGGCCGCCGGAGGCCTCCCCGATCCGGCGGTCCCGGGGCAGCCCGCCGAGGCCCAGGCCGCCGAGGACCGCCTCGATCCGGGCGTCGAGGGCCCAGAGGCCCTGGCGTTCCGCGTCGCGCAGGACGGTGTCGTAGGCGTCGGCGGTCGCGGGGTCGCCGGGGTCCTGGGCGATCCCGGCGGCGAGCGCGGCGAGGCGGTGCTCCAGGGCGCGGACGTCGGCGACGGCGTCCTCGACCACCGTCCCCACCGTGACCCGCCCGGGCAGGTCCAGCTGCTGCCGGAGCAGCCCGGTGCGCTCGGGGCGGTGGACGGTGCCGGCGGCGGGCACCAGCAGACCGGCGGCCAGGTGCAGCAGGGTGGTCTTGCCGGCGCCGTTCTCGCCGATGAGGCCGATGTGCCCACCGGCCGGAACGGTCAGGGAGACGTCGGTGAGGACGCGGCGGCCGGGAAAGCCGAAGGCGACGCCGTCCAGGCGCAGGTGCAGGGGGCGGTGCGGGGCCGAGGCCATGGTGGGGTCCTGTCGATGCGGGAGCGGGGCCCGCCGGGCCGGTGCGGCACCGGATGCGCGGAGCCGCACGGGCTCGGATCGACGGTGCCGGCCGCGGACGCGGGCCGGGGCATCAGGACGAGAACATGGCCCCAAGCTACGCCGGCGGCCGCCGCGCGGCAAGGACCCGGGCGACGACGGCGTCCAGGCGGCCGGCGCGGTGCGGCGGGTCGCGGCACCGCGGATCAGGCCGGGGAGCCGCCCAGCTGCGCGGCCAGGGACGGGAGGTCGGCCACCTCGAGGTCCGGCTGGGCGAAGTAGCCCGGGTACTGGGCTCCGGTGCGGTTGAGCCACGCCGTCCGCAGTCCCGCCTCGTGCGCCCCGTGGACGTCCCACGGGTGCACGGCGACCAGCAGCATCTGCTCGGCCGGGCGGCCGCACTGCGCCGCGGCGTAGGCGTAGGCGGACCGGGCCGGCTTCCAGGCCGGGGCGTCGTCGACGCTGAGCAGGGTCCGGAAGCGCTCCCGGACCCCGGCCCGGCCGAGCAGGCCCTCGGCCACGCTCGCGGAACCGTTGCTCAGCGTGACCAGCTCGGCCAGCGGGCTCAGGGCCTCGATCCCGGCGACGACGTCGGGGTGCACCTCCAGGCTCCTGAGCGCGGACAGGATCGAGCCCGCGGCGGCCTCGTCCGCCCCGTCGCCGGCCTCCGCCAGCAGGCGCACGAGGCTGTCCTGGGCGATCTCGGCGAAGCCCGCGTTGCCGCCGGCGGCCGTGACGGCGAAGCCGTCGCGGAGGATGCCGGCGAACCAGACCTGCGCCAGGTGGGCGGGGGCGCCGGCCGCGGCGAAGGCCTCCCCCAGCGGGGCCATGTCCGACAGGGTCTCGTTGACGTCGAAGACGATCGTCCGGGGACTGCTCACCACGTTCTCACCTCACGGTTGTCGATGCTGTGCACGGGTCCGGTGCACGGCCGGGCGGCGTGCTGACGAGCCTACGGTCCACCGCCCCGGCGGGCCGCCGGAGCGGACCCGGCCCCGCCGTCGTCACGCCCCCGGCCGGGCCGGGGTGCCGGCCACCCATCCGCTGCGCCACCGGCTCCGAATACTTCCACGAGACCGCCCCCACGACCAGAGGAAGTGATGTCATGGCCTTCGACATCGACCGCTTCGCCCACGAGTCCACCAGCGTGCACTGGGAGGACCTCGGGCTCGACGCGTTCCGCGAGGACCCGCTGCCCCCGGAGACGCTGCGCACCCTGCGCTACATGTGCGACGTCGAGTTCCACACCGTCTGCTACCTGCGGGACATGCTCGTCAGCCCGTCCCGCCGGGACCCCGAGGTCGCCACCTTCATGACCATCTGGAACCACGAGGAGTTCTGGCACGGCGAGGCCCTCGCCCACGTCCTGGACCTGCACGGGATCACCGTGACCTTCGACGAGGTCAAGGCCAAGCGCGTGAAGCTGGGCTGGCGGGACCGGATCAGCCCGGTGAAGCAGTCGCTGCTGTCCAACATCGTGGGCACGGACTTCGTCGCCGTGCACATGCTCTGGGGCGCGGTGAACGAGCGCTCGGCCGCCGCCGGCTACCGGCGGCTGGCCGCGCTGGAGGACCACCCCGTGCTCGCCCCGCTGGTCCGGCGCATCGCCGCGCAGGAGACCAAGCACATCGCCTTCTACACCACCCAGGCCCGGGCCCGGCTGCAGGACAACCCGCGGGCGCAGAAGCTGGCGCGCCTGGCGCTGCGCACCGCGTGGCAGCCGGTCGGCTCCGGCGTCTCGCCCGAGGAGGAGGTCACCCACGTGATGACCCATCTCTTCGCCGGGCCCGAGGGGCGCAAGGAGATCGAGGCCATCGACCGGCAGATCGCCAAGCTGCCCGGGATGGAGGGGCTCACCGTGGTCGCCGACGCCCTGGACGCCCGGGGCGTGCCGGCGTGAGCGACCCGACCGGGTTCGACGTGCGCGCCTACATGCGCGACCCGCTCCAGGTGCGCCCCACCGACCTCGACCTGCCCGCCCTGGGCGACCTGGACCCGGCCACCCTGGAGGCGCTCACCCGCCTGGAGGCCGCCGAGCGCGCCCTGCTGCACCGCATGCGGGACTTCCTGGTGACCCCCACCCATGCGGAGTCGAGGGTGACGGCCTTCCTCACCACCTGGGCCTACGAGCAGCACTGGCTCGTCCAGACCCTGGGAGCGGTCCTGGCCGCCAACGGCCGCGCCGCCGGGCAGGACCGGGCCACAGCCCTCGGGCGCCTGCGCCGCGCCCGGGACGAGCGCCTCGGCCCGGTGCTCGGCGCAATCGCCAGCAACCTCCTGGGCGCCGAGACCACCGCCGCCCAGATGCTCACCAGCCGGCTCGACACCGCGGTGCTCGCCGAGTCCTACCGCCGGCTGGGGGCGGCCGAACCGCGGCTGGCCGCCACGACCGGGGCCGTGGTGCGGCTCAAGGAACGCCACCTCGCGTTCTTCACCGCCGAGGCCCGGACCCGGCTCGCCGCCGGCCCGGGCGCGCGGCGGCTGGCGCGGATCGCGGTGTCCCGGTGGCAGTGGCCCGGCACCCGCTACACCGCCCGCAGGACGCGGACCCGCCCGGCCGCGGACCCGGAGGTCCGCGCCGCCCTGCTGGGGCTCCACCCGGAGCTCGGCCTCGGGCTGCACCCGGAGCGCGCAGCCGGTGCGGCGGCCCGGCGGGGACCGTACGGCACCCGGTCGGTGCGCACAGCGCTCGCCCGCATCACCCGCGGCTGAGCCCTCCCCGAGGGCATGCCCTCACGGGCGGGCGCCGAGCACTTTGGCGAAGGGCGAGGAGCCGTCACGGGCGTAGCCGTGGCGCTGCCAGAACCCGTGCAGGTCCTCGTGGCGCCGGGAGGGGATGACGATCTCCAAGGTGTGCGCCCCCATCTGCCGGGCCAGTTCCTCGCACCGGTCCAGCAGACGGGACCCGATCCGCTCGTCCCGGTGCTCCTCGTCCACGACCAGCGCCGTGACGCTCGCCCGCACCGCGTCCTCGGGCGTCTGCCGCGGGGACAGGTAGACGTGCGCGGCCCCGACCGGGATGTCGTGGAGCGTGGCGACCACGTGGTCCTCGGTCGCGGGCTCGGCCCGGAGTCGCGTGCGGATCCACTCGGGGTTGAGGCTGTACCCCACCTGGTCGGCGAGGTCCATGAGCAGGAACATGTCGGAGACCCGGGCCGGGCGCAGGACCACCTGCGCCGCCCGGTTCGCACCGGCAGGCTGTGGAATGGTCAAGACGCCCTCCTCACTCGTCGTGCAGAGCCCCGGGACGGCAGCCGCCCCGGATCTCCGCGGACGGTCCGGCCGCGAGATGTCGGATCATGACGGCACGCTGGGCGCACCTTAGTTCGAAAAACGCAATGTCTCTTGACAAGAGTAGATCGCGCGCGCCCCCTCTGGCCAGAGGTATGAGGCCCTGCGCGTGATTCGGTGTCCGGCGGTGCGCGGGTCGTGGTGACTACACTGAACAGTGCACCGGTGCACCCGGCCCCGGGCTGCAGAACGCAGCGCGGGACCGCTCCACACCGGCAGGTCAAGCAGACGGCCGGAGCGTTCGCCGCACCCGAAGGACTCCTCCATGCCTCGTCCCGCCCCCGACGCGCAGGTTTCGATCCCACCGGACGTCACCTCCGCGCCCGTGTCCCGCCGCGCGTGGGGGGCGGACGAGACGGCGCACCGGCGACCGGCCGTGCGCAAGCTCCGGTTCGTCTCCCACGACCCGTCGGAGGGCGTCGAGGTCCTCGAGCGCGTCTATGCCGCCCGGGTCCGGGTGTCCCCGGGCAACCCCTTCTCCATGCACCAGGCCCTGGGGGCGGTGGAGCGGCTGAGCCTGGAGCGGGTGCGCCTCAGCGGCGCGCCCGCCGCGGCCCTGATCGACGCCCCGGGCACCCTGCGCGTCGCACGGGTGCTGGGCGGCCGGCTCGCCTTCACGGACGCCACGTCCACCGCGGCCGGCCCCAGCCCGTTCCTCTTCCCGGTGCGTTCCTACAGCTGCCGGTGGGACGAACTGGACCTGCTGACGCTCTCCCTGGACCTGGCCGCCGTGGAGGCGCACGCGGCCGGCCTGCTGGACGCCGAGGACTTCCGCCTGCGCTTCACGGCCGCCGAACCGGTCAGCCCCGCCATGGCCAGGTACCTGGCCGGGTCCGTGACCGCCCTGGGGCAGCACCAGTTGGGCAACGAGCAGGCCATGGCCAGCCCGCTCGTGCGCGCCGAGACGTTCCGGGCCCTGGCCACCGCGGTGCTGCACGCGTTCCCGAACAGCTTCCTCGAGCGCTCGGCCGTGCCCGAGCCGGAGCGTGCGGCGCCCGCCGGAGTGCGCCGGGCGGTGTCGTTCATGGAGGAGCACGCCGCGGAGGACATCGGCCTGGGCGAGATCGCCCGTGCGGCCCGGATGAGCCCGCGAGGACTGCAGGCGGCCTTCCGCCGGGAGCTGTCCACCACCCCCCTGGCCCACCTGCGCACGCTGCGCCTCGAGGCGGTGCGCGCCGAGCTGCTGACCACGGACCCCGGGGCCGGCGCCACCGTGGCGGAGGTCGCCGGCCGGTGGGGCTTCAGCCATCCCGGGCGCTTCGCCGCCGCCTACCGGGACCGCTTCGGCGAGAATCCCGCCGCCACTCTGCGCGGCTGAGAGCAGGACGGGTTCCCGCGCGCGGAACGGTCGACGCGGCGCGCGCCGAGGCGTAGCGTTTCAGGCATGAACTGCCAGGTGCGGCGTTCCGTGTTCAGCACCCGGGACCCGGCCGAGGGCGTCGCCGTGCTCGACGAGGTCTTCGCCATCCGGGACGTGCGCAGGGACCGGGACGGCCGGTTCTCGATGGACCTGTCCGAGACCGCGGTGGGCCCGGTGAGCTACGAGCGGGTCCGGCTCATGGGCTCCTCCACGACCGGGCGCACGGACGGGGCCGGGGTGCTGCGGGTGTGCCACGTGACGCAGGGTGCCGTCAGCGCCGTCAGCGCCGGCGACCGCTTTCCGCGGACCGGGCCCTTCCTGTTCCCCCAGCGCACGTACACCAGCTGGTGGGAGGACATCGAGGCCATGACGGTGGCCGTGGACCCCGCGGTGGCGGAGGCCCACGCACGGGGGCTGCTCGGGGACGAGACCTTCCGGCTCGCCTTCGCCGGGTCCCGCCCGGTCTCCGCGGCCATGTCCCGGTACTGGCTGGGCACCGTCGCCCACCTCGGCCGGAACCTGCTGGCCGACGACGAGGCGCTGACCAGCCCGCTCCTCCGGGCCGAGCTCACCCGCTCCCTCACCACCGCGCTGCTGCACACCTTCCCCGGCTCGTTCCTCGACCGGAGCCAGGCCCTGCCCGGGCAGTCCCGCGCCGCTCCGGCGGGGCTCCGGCGCGCGGTGGCCTACATCGACGAGCACGTGGACGCGGACATCGGCCTCGCCGAGATCGCCGCGGCCGCCGGGATGAGCGTGCGCGGGCTCCAGGCGGCCTTCCGGCGCGAACTGGACACCACCCCGACCGCCCATCTGCGCGCCGCCCGGCTGGACGCCGCCCACCGGGACCTGGTCGCCGCCGACCCCAGCACCGGGGCGACCGTGGAGGTCGTCGCCGCGCGGTGGGGCTTCACCCACCGCGGGCGCTTCGCCGCCGCCTACCGGGACCGGTACGGGCGATCCCCGGCCGTCACGCTGCGCACCTGACCCCACGAGAGGACCAGAGGATGACACCCGCCACACCGGTGAGCCTGCACCTCGCGACCACCGATCCCGACACGGCCAACGAGGCGCTCCAGCAGGTCTACTCCCGCGCGCGGATGGGCACGGTCCGGGACCGGACGTCCTTCCTGTACAGCCAGGACGTGGACGGCGACTCCGACCTCAACCTGGGGCAGCTCACCTTCCGCGGCAGGATCGCCGGGCACATGGTCGTCGACGGCGCCTTCTCGGTCATGCTGCCGCGCGCCGGAGGAGTCAGCTGGCGGATCGACGGGCGGGCCGGAGGCGGACCGGGCCTGTTCCTGCTCCAGCCGGGACAGGAGTACTACGGCGAGGTGGACCGGCTGTCGGTCGCCTCGGTGAACCTCGGCCCGGAGACCCTGCGCCGCACGGCCCGGGACGTCCACGGCGACGAGTCGCTCGAGGTGGCCTTCGACGGCCCGCACCCGGTCTCCCCGGGGCGCGCGCGGTACTGGCGCAGCACCCACGAGTTCGTGTCACAGGCCCTGACCGACCCCGCCGTCGCCGCCGTCCCCCTGCTGCGCACCGACCTGCTCCGGAAGATGTCGGTGGCGACCCTGGAGACCTTCGCCCTCCTCGGCGACCCGCGCACCCGTCGCACCTCGACCACCGACCGGCAGTCCGCCTACCGGCGTGCCGTGGAGTACATGCGGGCGCAGCTGTCCTCGCCGATCACCGTGGAGGACGTCGCCCGCCACGCAGGCCTGAGCACGATCGAGCTCACCCGCGCCTTCCGCTCCCACACCGGGACGACGCCGGGGGGCTGTCTCCGCGAGCTGCGGCTCGCGGCGGCCCACCAGGACCTCCTGCAGGCGGACCCCGAGGCAGGCGACACGGTCCGGGCCATCGCCCTGCGCTGGGGGATGGTGCACTCCGGGGACTTCGCCCGCCGCCACCGGCAGGTCTACGGCGAGAGCCCGGTCGAGACGCTGCGCCGCTAGGCGTCCCGTGCCACCGCGCCGCGGCGGCACGGGACACCGGCAGGATCCGGGATCCTAGAGCAGCGGCCAGGGGACCCGGCGCCCCGTGACGTCGACGGGCAGGACCGGACGCTCCAGCAGCCGGCACACCCGCTGCCGGAGCGCGGCGGCCTCCGGGGCGGTGAGCAGGTCGGCCAGCTCGTCCGGGACGGACTCCGCCAGGGGGGCGAGGGCCGCCAGCAGGCCCTCGGGGACCGGGTCGCCGCCGAAGTCCCACACCACCGTGCGCAGCTTGTAGCCGGCCGCGAAGCACAGGCCGTGGTCGATCCCCCACACCCGGCCGTCGGTCCCGCGCAGCACGTGCCCGCCCTTGCGGTCGGCGTTGTTCGCCACGACGTCGAAGAGGGCGATCCGGCGCAGCGCCTCGTGGCTGCCGGGGACGCCGTCGTACAGGGTGAAGTAGTGCGCCAGCGGATCGTGCTCCACGAACAGCTGCAGGGAGCCGACGCCGAACGGCCCGTCCTCGCGCAGCACGGTGGGCGGGACGATCCCCCAGCCCAGGATCTCGCTGAGCAGGTACGCGGCGCGCTCCCGCCGGTGCAGCCCCGGGGGGAAGTCGACCAGCGGCCGCTCCCCCTCCCGCGGCTTGTAGACGGCCCAGGCGGAACGGTCCTCCAGGCACACCTGCACGAGCAGCGCGGAGTTGCTGCTGCCCCGGATCATCCCGAGCAGCTCCATCCGCCCCTCCGCGAGCAGAGCGAGCTCGCTCACCGGGACCTGCTCACGAGACCCTCAGCCCGCTCAGCGGTTCGTGGGTGGAGTTGAGCGTGAGCACGGCCGGTGCCTGCCCCGGCGCGTAGGAGATCGCCGAGACCGAGCACGGGCTGACCACGATCCGCTGGAAGAGGTCCAGGTGCGTCCCGAGGGCGTGCGCGAGGGCCGCCTTGATGGGGTCCGCGTGCGAGAAGCACACCACGACCCCGCCCTCGTGCTCGGCGCGGGCCCGGTCGACGGCGCCCACCATCCGGGCCTGCATCTCGGGGAAGCTCTCCCCGCCGGGGAAGCGGAAGGTCGACGGCGCGCGCTGGACCGTGGACCAGGCCGAGAGCCGGGACAGCCGGGAGAGCTCCGCCCCGGTCCACTCCCCGAAGTCGCACTCGAGCAGCCCGGGGTCCACGACGGCCGCCCGGCCGGTCCGGGCCTCGGTGGGCTCCGCCGTCTCCCGGGTGCGCTCGAGGGGGGACGTGAGCACCGCGTCGACGGGCACCCCCGCGAGCCGCTCGGCGACCTGCTCGGCCTGGGCGCGGCCGTGGTCGGACAGGTGCAGGCCCGGCGCCCGCCCCGGCAGGACCTTGCCGGTGGTGGGCGTCTCGCCGTGGCGCACGAGCAGCACGAGCGTGCTCCGGGGCCTCTTCCGCGTTGCCATGATGTACCAGCGTACCGATCAGGGCGGCGCTGACCAGAGGGTCTGCGGCCGCGGACTCCGGTCCTCTCGGCACCGGCCCTCTTGACGCCGGGGTTAATGTGGCGCTGTGACTGATCGGACAGATCGACCCGACATCCGGACGCTCGGCGAGCTGCGCGCGGCCGGACACTCCCCCCGGCCGCTGCGCCAGGAGATCCGCGAGAACCTGCTGAGGACGCTGGCGGAGGGCGGTGATCCCTGGCCGGGCCTGCACGGGCTCGGGCGCACGGTCCTGCCCCAGCTGGAGCGGGCGCTGCTGGCCGGCCACGACGTCGTGCTGCTCGGCGAGCGCGGTCAGGGCAAGACGCGGCTGCTGCGCACGCTCGCCGGTCTGCTCGACGAGTGGTCGCCCGCCATCGAGGGCTCGGAGCTCAACGAGCACCCCGAGGAGCCCCTGACGGAGGAGTCCCGGCGGCGCGTGCTGCTCGAGGGCGACGAGCTGCCCGTCGTGTGGCGGCACCGCTCGGAGCGCTATGTGGAGAAGCTCGCGACCCCGGACACCTCCGTGGCCGACCTGATCGGTGACGTGGACCCGATGCGCGTGGCCGAGGGACGCCGGCTCGGGGACCCGGAGACCATCCACTACGGGCTCGTGCCGCGCGCCCACCGCGGCATCGTGGCGATCAACGAGCTGCCCGACCTCGCCGAGCGCATCCAGGTGGCCATGCTCAACGTGATGGAGGAGCGGGACATCCAGATCCGCGGGTACGTCCTGCGGCTGCCGCTGGACGTGCTGGTGGTGGCCACGGCCAACCCCGAGGACTACACGAACCGGGGCCGGATCATCACCCCGCTCAAGGACCGGTTCGGCGCCGAGATCCGCACCCACTACCCGCTGGAGCTGGCGGACGAGATCGCCGTCATCCGCCAGGAGGCGGAGCTGGTCGCGGAGGTCCCCGAGACGATCCTCGAGATCCTGGCCCGCTTCACCCGCCTGCTGCGGGACTCCTCCGCCGTCGACCAGCGCTCGGGGGTCTCGGCCCGGTTCGCCATCGCGGGCGCGGAGACGGTCGCGGCGGCGGCCCTGCGGCGGGCCACGGTGCGCCGCGAGGACGACGCCGTCGCGCGCATGGTCGACATCGAGACGGCCACCGACGTCCTGGGCGGCAAGATCGAGTTCGAGTCCGGCGAGGAGGGCCGCGAGCGCGCGATCCTCGACCACCTGCTGCGCCGGGCGACCGCCGAGACCGTCCGGGACCGCTTCCGCGGCCTGGACCTCGGCCCGGTCGTGGAGGCCTTCGACGGCCGCACCACGGTCTCCACCGGCGACGACGTCTCGGCCCGGGACTTCCTCGCCGCTCTGCCCGAGCTGCCGGAGTCCGACGGGGACGGCGCGGTCTACGACCAGATCGCGGCCCGGCTCGGGGCCACCAGCGCCGGACAGCGCGCCAGCGCCGTCGAGCTGGCCCTCGAGGGGCTGTTCCTGGCCCAGAAGATCTCCAAGGACTCCGACGAGGACGGCACCATCTACGGCTGACCGCTCGCCGCGTCAGCGCCACGACACGTTAGGGGGCGTCATGCCCGCACACCACCGGTCATCGCGGTACGGACGGTACGCCGGAGGGCCGGACCCACTGGCCCCGCCGGTGGACCTCTCGGAGGCGCTGGCGGCCGTCTCGGAGGACGTCATGGCGGGGTACTCGCCGGAGGAGGCGATGCGGGAGTTCCTCCGCCGGGGCGGACGCGGCCGGGAGGGTCTCGACGACCTGTCCCGGCGCGTGCACCAGCGGCGGCGCGACCTGCTGAAGCAGCACCGCCTGGGCGGCACGCTCGACGAGGCGAAGCAGCTGCTGGAGAAGGCCCTGCGCCTGGAGCGGGAGCAGTTCCTGCGCGACGCCCGGATGGACCCGATGGACCGGTCCTTCCGCGAGATGCAGCTGGACGGGCTGCCCCGCTCCACGGCCGCGGCGGTCAGCGAGCTCGCCTCCTACGACTGGCAGTCCGACTCCGCGCGGGAGGCCTACGAGCAGATCAAGGACCTGCTCGGGCGCGAGATCCTGGACCAGCGCTTCGCCGGCATGAAACAGGCCCTGGAGAACGCCACCGACGCCGACCGGGAGGCGGTGGCCGAGATGCTGCGCGACCTCAACGAGCTGCTGGAGAAGCACGGGCGCGGCGAGGACACCGACGAGGACTTCCAGGACTTCATGGCCAAGCACGGCCAGCACTTCCCGGAGGACCCGCAATCGGTCGACGAGCTGATCGACGCCCTGGCCCAGCGCTCGGCGGCGGCCCAGCGGATGCTGAACTCCATGACCCCCGAGCAGCGCCAGGAGCTGATGCAGCTCTCGGCCCAGGCGTTCGGCTCCCCCGACCTCATGGCGCAGCTGGGCCAGCTCGACGCCAACCTGCAGGCGCTGCGCCCCGGCGAGGATTGGAACGGGTCGGAGCGCTTCCAGGGCGGGGAGGGCCTGGGTCTCGGCGACGGCACGGGGGTGCTGCAGGACATCGCCGAGCTCGACGCGCTGGCCGACGAGCTGTCCCAGCACCACGAGGGCGCGAACCTGGACGACCTCGACCTCGACGCGCTGGCCCGCCAGCTCGGCGACGACGCCGCAGTGTCCGCGCGGACCCTCGCCGAGCTGGAGCGGGCCATGCGGGAGAGCGGCTATCTGCAGCGGGACCAGGACGGGGACCTGCGCCTCTCGCCGCGGGCCGTGCGGCGGCTCGGGAAGTCGCTGCTGCGGGACACCGCCCAGCGGCTCTCCGGGCGGCCCGGCGCCCGGGACACCCGGCTGGCGGGCGCGGCCGGGGAGCCGACCGGCGCCACCCGGGAGTGGCAGTTCGGGGACGCGGAGCCCTGGGACGTCACCCGCACCCTCACCAACGCCATCACCCGGACGGTCGCCGAGGGCGGCGACGCCGGGCGGGGACTGCGGATCGACGTGCGTGACATCGAGGTGGCCGAGACCGAGGCGCGGACCCAGGCCGCCGTCGCGCTGCTCGTGGACACCTCGTTCTCGATGGCCGCCGAAGGACGCTGGGTGCCCATGAAGCGCACCTCCCTGGCGCTGCACCACCTGGTCTCGACCCGGTTCCGGGGGGACCGGCTCCAGCTCATCGGGTTCGGCCGCTACGCCCGGGACCTGCGGATCGAGGAGCTCACGTCCCTGCCGCCGCGGCGGGAGCAGGGCACCAACCTGCACCACGGGCTGCTGCTCGCCACCCGCTTCTTCCGCAAGCACCCCTCCGCCCAGCCCGTGCTGCTCGTCGTCACCGACGGCGAGCCCACGGCCCACCTGCTGCCCGACGGCGAGAGCTGGTTCTCCTGGCCGGCCGAGCCCGCCACCCTGCGCGCCACCGTCCAGGAGCTGGACCGGCTGGGCCGCCTGGGCGCCCAGACGACGTTCTTCCGGCTCGGCGACGACCCGGGGCTGGAGCGGTTCCTGCTGCGGATGGCCGAGCGCGTGGACGGGCGGGTGGTCGCCCCGGATCCCGCGGACCTGGGTTCGGCCGTCCTGCAGGAGTACCTCGACGCCCGCTCCAAGGACGCCGACGACGCCGACCCGTGGGGGTAGGTGCGCACCGACCGGAAGCCTGAGGCTGTCCGGGAGGGATCGCCATGAGGGTGCTCGTGCTGGGCGGCATGTCCCCGGCACGTCCCGGGAGGTCGGGCTCCCGGGATCGGCCGGCCGCGGTCACCGGGCCGCCGAGGAACCCCCCTCGCCCGGAGGCGTCCGGCCGGACCCGTCCGGGGCGGCGCCGCCATCCGTGGCCGCGGTGGAGTGCTTGCCGTGGTGCTCGCCGTGGTCCTCGTGCCTGCCGTGCTCGGACTCGTGCTGGCCGGGGGCGGCGTGGTCGGCCTCGTGCTCCCCCTTGCCGAAGGGCAGCAGCTCCCAGACCAGCACCAGGACGGCCCCCCAGACGAGGCCGAGGACCGCGGAGAAGAAGGTGTTCGTGAGCCAGGCGAGCGCCGCGCCGAGCCCGCCGGGCACGGCGCCGTGCACGAGCTCCTCGACGTGGTGCACGGCCTCGTAGGGCGGGTGCCAGCCCAGCTCGTCGAGGCCGACGAGGATGATGTGCCCGCCCACCCAGAGCATGGCGGCGGTGCCCACCACCGAGATCACCGCGAGCAGCCCGGGCATGCCCTTGACCAAGCCGTGGCCGATCTTCTGGCTGGTCGGGGAGGACCGCTCGGCCAGGTGCAGACCGAAGTCGTCCATCCGGATGATCAGGGCCACCACGCCGTAGACCAGGACGGTGATGCCGATGGCCACCACCACGAGGATGGCCGCTCTGGAGAACAGCGGCTCGTCGGCGACCTCGTTGAGGGAGATCACCATGATCTCGGCGGAGAGGATCAGGTCGGTGCGCACCGCGCCGCCGACCATCGTGTCCTCCGCGCTCTTGCCCTTCTCGACCACAGGCGTCTTCGTCTTGGGCCCGTGGCCGGAGACCTTGGCCCAGATCTTCTCGGCGCCCTCGAAGCACAGGTAGCTGCCGCCGAGCATGAGGATCGGGGTCAGCAGCCACGGCGCGAACTGGCTCAGCAGCAGGATGGCCGGGAGGATGAAGATCAGTTTGTTGCGCAGCGACCCCTTGGTGATGCGCCAGATGATGGGCAGCTCGCGCGCCGGGGTGACGTCCTGGACGTACTGCGGGGTCACGGCGGTGTCGTCGACGACGACGCCGGCCGCCTTCATGCTCGCCCGGCCCGCGGCCGCGCCGATGTCGTCCACGGAGGCGGCGGTGACGCGGGCCAGGGCGGCGACGTCGTCCAGCAGGGCCATCAGACCGCCGCTCATCGGAGGACCTCCGGCGCGGTCTCAACAGGGGCGGTCGGAGCCGCAGTGGTGATCAGCATGTTGACAGAGTAGGTCCTCGGAGGGCCGGATGCGCCCCCGGGAGCGTCCGGCGCCGGCACGAATTGCGGACGGCCCCGCCCGCACCCCGCACCCCTAATAGGTAGACTGGTCTAACCAGCTCCGAGGAGGTCGTTCCATGAGCACGGACCAGCACGCCGTGGACCGTCGTCAAGGATCCGCGCGGTCGCGGATCCTTGAGGCCGCAGCCGCGCGCTTCTACGCCGACGGCATCGCCGCCACCGGCATCGACGCGATCACCGCGTCGGCGGGGGTGGCCAAGATGAGCCTGTACAACAACTTCGCCTCCAAGGCGGCCCTGGTCGAGGCCTACGTCGAGGCCCGCCACGAGGAGTGGCTCCAGCTGTACCGGGCCCGCGTGCAGGACACCAGCACCCCGCAGGAGCGCGTCCTGGCGGTCTTCGACGCCTACGCCGACCACGCGGCGGCCGCCTACGAGCACGAGTTCCGCGGGTGCGGGCTGCTCAACGCGGCCGCCGAGCTCTCCGCCGCGGACCCGGCGCGGACCGCCGTGCGCCGCCACAAGGAGCAGGTCGAGCAGCTCCTGCTCGAGCCGCTGGGCGAACTGACCGACCCGGCCACCGCCCATCGGTTGGCGGAGCACCTGAGCTTCCTGCTGGAGGGCTCCATGGCCCTGGCCGGGCTCGAGGGCGAGCCGGCCCGGCTTCTGCGGGCCCGCGCGATCGCCGCCGACCTGCTGACCGCCCGGTGAGGGGCCGGGCCGGCGGCATCGCCGCGATCCTGGTGACCTCGGTCCTGTGGGGGACGACCGGGACCGCCGCGACCTTCGCCCCCGCGGCCGGGCCCCTGGCCATCGGCGCCGCCGCCCTGGGCATCGGCGGTCTGCTGCAGGCCGCCATCGCCCTGCCCGCCCTGCGCCGCGCACAGCAGGCGCTGCGGACGCACGCGGGCCTGGTGGCGCTCGGCGCCGTCGCGGTGGCGATCTATCCTCTGGCGTTCTACAGCTCGATGCGCCTGGGCGGGGTTGCGATCGGCACGGTGGTCTCATTGGCCTCCGCGCCGCTCGCCTCCGGCGTCCTGGAGCGGGTGATCGAACGCCTTCCGCTCAGCCGGTGGTGGAAGCTGGCCGCGTTCCTGGGCATCCTGGGCAGCGGCATGCTCTGCGTGGCGAGGGCCGGGGATTCGGCGGCCTCGGCTCCGGCCACCGCGGCGAGCATCGGGCTCGGCCTGGTCGCCGGCACGACCTATGCGCTCTACTCGTGGGTGGTGCACCGGCTGATGGGCCACGAGGTGGGCCGTGCGGCGTCGATGGGCGCGGTCTTCGGCGCCGGCGGAGCGCTCCTGATGCCCGTCCTGCTGCTCACCGGCGCGCCCCTGCTCCACTCGGCGCAGGCGTTCACCGCCGCGGCCTACACGGCCCTGGTGCCGATGTTCCTGGGCTACTTCCTCTTCGGCCTCGGCCTCACCCGGGTGCGTCCGAGCACGGCGACCACCCTCACCCTCACCGAACCGGCTGTCGCCGCCGTGCTGGCCGTGCTCGTGGTGGGTGAGCGGCTGTCGGGTCTCGGCTGGACCGGGTTGACCGTCATCGGCGTCGCGCTGGTCGTCCTCGCCCTCGCACCGGCCAATGTCGAGGCCGACCCCGGTGCCCTCCGGCTCCGTCGAGGCGGTTCCGGCGCCGATCGGGCCGACGACGTCCGGTCCCGTGCCGATCGGAACAGTGCCGGTCGGAACAGTGGTGCCTTGCCCAGCGACGTCCTGTCCGGTGCCATGCCGTCGGATGGCCATGGAACCGCGCCGGACAGCACGCACGTCGACAGCTCCACCGGGCCCACTGAGGTGATCACCCGGCGCCCGTGACGCGGGAGACGGTCACAGGACGCGCGGACGCTCCAGATCGAGCACGTGCCAGATGTGCTCACCCACCCTGGTGTCGCGCACCAGACCGGTCTCGCGGAAACCGAGACTGCCGTAGAGCCGCCGTGCAACGGCGTTGTGGGCGTAGACGCCCAGCGTCAGCACCGGCAGGTCCGAGATCCGGAACGCCTCGTGCACCGCGGCGGTCACGAACCGACGGCCCAGCCCGTGCCCCCGCAGCGCCGGATCGACGACGACGCAGCCCAGCCGCATCCTGCCTGCCGCTTCGTCCACCAGCAGGGAGCCGTGCCCGGACATCTGCCCCGCGATCGCCGCGGAACCGGACCAGTAGAGCCGGCGCTCGTCCGACAGGTAGGCCTCGAGCTGCGCGCGGTCCAACGGCCAGGCGAAGGTTGGCCCGGACCACAGGAACATGTCGGTCTCGGTGGGGACCCAGGTGCGGAGCACCTCGAGGTCCTCGGGGGTGGTCGGCCGCAGGTGCATGCGCTCATGCTAGGCCGGTCGGGCGCTTCTCCTGCGTCGCGTGCAGCCATGAGAAAAGGCCCCGCACCGGTGGGTGGGGGCCTGGGGTGTGGGGGGGTGTGGGGAGCCCCCCGCACCGGGTGGTGCGGGGGCTCGACCCTGGGTGTGGTCCGGCGGTGTCCTACTCTCCCACACCCTGGCGGGTGCAGTACCATCGGCGCTGTGGGTCTTAGCTTCCGGGTTCGGGATGGGACCGGGCGTTTCCCCCACGCTATGACCGCCGTAACTCTGTCTCCCCGCCGGTCCCGGCCGGTGGGCCGGGGTGGGGGGGAAATCTGGTCACAGTGATGACTGTGGATGCAATTGTGCGGTTGGTGCAACCGTGACCCCGGCGGGGGTTGTTGGTTGGGAGCCGTATAGTGGACGCGGTGTTCTGCGGTGTCCCCGGTGCCCCCCGTGTGCCGGTGGCCCGGGGTGGGGGGTGGGGTGTGGGGTAAGTTGTCGGCGTATTAGTACCGGTCGGCTGCACACGTCGTTGGTTCGTGCTTCCACCTCCGGCCTATCAACCCAGTGGTCTCGCTGGGGGCCTCTCACCCTTGCGGGTCTGGAAATCTCATCTCGAAGCGAGCTTCCCGCTTAGATGCTTTCAGCGGTTATCTCTTCCGAACGTAGCGAAGCAGCGGTGCACCTGGCGGTACAACTGCCATACCAGAGGTTCGTCCGTCC
>NZ_MKJW01000089.1:144228-190746 GCF_001942375.1 Kocuria sp. CNJ-770 | reverse complement strand
GGGTCCGGCACCAGCCTAATATTTCGAAAACAGAAATAACACGTGGTGCTCAGGGGCCCGGTCCGGCGGCCGCCGGACCCGGGTCCGGCACCAGCCTAATATTTCGAAAACAGAAATAACACGTGGTGCTCAGTCGTAGACGGCCTTCACGCTCAGCACCGGGCAGGGGCTCTCGAGCAGGACGCGCTGGGCGGTGCTGGCCATGATGATCTTGCCCACGGGGGAGCGGCGGCGGATGCCGAGCACGATCAGCTCGGCCTCCCGCTCCCGGGCGGTGTCGAGGATGACGTCCGCGGGGTCGCTGTCGTGCTCGGGCTCCCGCAGCTCGTAGCGCAGCCCCGAGCGGGTGAGCTTCTCCCGCTCCACGTCGATGTCGGCTCCCACCTCCGGGGTCTGGTGGCGCTTCGGCCGCGGCTGGACCACCACGAGGTCGGTGCCCCGGCGCTCGGCCTCACGGATCGCGGCGTCCAGCGCCGCGTGTCCGGGGGCGGTGGGCATGTATCCGACGACGACGGTCACGGTCTCTCCTCGCGTAGGGCCGCCAGGAACGGCGGACCGGGTCACAGGGTGCGGTGCGGGTCCCCGCCCTCGGGCTCGTCCTCCAGCCGGGCGAGGTCCTCGGGGTTCTCGAACCGTACCTTGCGGCCGAGGAACAGGCGGTCGTAGAGGAAGTTGACGATCCACAGGCCCAGGCCGATCAGCAGCAGGACCACCGCGATCTGGTACTCGATGAGATCCTGCGCCCACGGCCCCACCAGGTAGGCGCAGGTGATCGCGCCCAGGTACGGCAGGACCCGCGGGGCGTGGAAGTAGTCGTGGGTGGGTCCGTGGTCCTTGCGCAGGATGATCGCCGCGATGTTCACGATGGTGAACACCCCGAGGAGCAGGAGCGCGGTGGTGCCGCCGAGGGCGCTCGCCGTCCCGCTGCCGAGGAGGTTGTTGATCACCACGATCAGGCCCATGGCGAGCAGCGTGGTGAACACGATCGCGGACCACGGGGTCCGGCGGCCGTGCAGCACGTGTCCCAGGAAGTCCGGCAGCACCCCCTGCCGCGCCATGCCGTAGAGCAGGCGGGAGGCCATGAGCATGTTGATCAGCGCGGTGTTGGCCACGGCGAAGATCGTCAGGAACGGGTAGATGGTGTCGATCGGGATGTTCGGGGCCCCGATCCGGACCATGTCCAGCAGCGGCGTGGTCGACTCCCCGAGCACGCCGATGGGCACGACCGCCACGGTGAAGATCGAGACCAGGATGTAGACCACGCCCGTGAGGCCCAGGCCGAAGAGCATCACGCGCGGGAAGTCGCGGCTGGGGTGCTTGGTCTCCTCGACCATGTTGACGGAGTCCTCGAAGCCCACGAAGGAGAAGAACGCCAGCGAGGTCACGGCGGTCAGCGCCAGGAAGATGCCCTTGTCCTCGGAGGTCTCGAAGACCACGGTCTGGCTGAAGTCGGCGTTGCCCTGGAACGCCGCCCAGAACCCGACGAGGATCACGATGAGCAGTCCGGTGAGCTCGATCGAGGTGAGGACCACGTTGAAGGCCAGCCCCTCGGTCACGCCGCGGATGTTGATCGCGGCCAGGATCGCGATGAAGCTCACGGCGATCACCGTGATCCCGGTGGTGCCCACGTCCAGGCCGAAGCCCCGGGCGAAGTTCGAGGCCACGGCGGAGGCCGCGGTGGACGCGGAGGTCAGCCCCGAGCTCAGCACGGCGAAGGTCACCAGGAACGTGACGAAGTGGATGCCGAACGCCTTGTGCGTGTACAGGGCCGCGCCCGAGGCCCCGGGGTACTTGGTCACCAGTTCCAGGTAGGAGAACGCGGTGATGGTCGCCACGACGAAGGCCACGAGGATCGGGGCCCAGGCGGCGCCGCCGATCTCCCCGGCGATGCTGCCGGTCAGGGCGTACACGCCGGTGCCGAGGATGTCCCCCACGATGAAGAGCAGGAGCAGCCCCGGGCCCATCACGCGTTTGAGCTCCGGCTGCGGGCGGGACCGGGTCTTGGAGTCTGCTGACTGAGCCATCGGATGCCTCGAATCGGTCGTGCCCGGCCCACGCCCGGGCGGACGGTGATCTGGGCACAGCCTATGCCACGGCCGGGGCGCGGTGCAGGGGATGACGCGGACCGTGCGTGTTCCTAGCCTGGGTGTCATGACCAGCATCGCGCCCCGCTTCCGGCTGTCCGATCTCTCCGTGCCGTTCGTGGGCGCCCCGATGGCGGGAGGACCGTCGACGCCCGCGCTGGCGGCGGCGGTCAGCGCCGCCGGCGGCCTGGGGTTCCTCGCCGCCGGGAACCGCCGGGCCGAGGGGGTCCGCGCGGACGTCGAGGAGGTCCGGGCGCTGACGGGCGGTCCGTTCGGGGTGAACGTGTTCGTGCCGCAGGCTGCGAACACCGCCGCGCCGGGCCCCGCCGTGGACCCGGCCGTGCACTTGTCGCTCGCCGCCTACCGGGAGGCGCTGCAGGAGACCGCGCGGGACCACGGGGTCGAGCTGCCCGCCACGGACCCGGCCGACGACGACGGCTGGGCGGCCAAGCTCGAGCTCCTCGAACGGCTGCGGGTGCCGGTGGTCTCGTTCACCTTCGGCCTGCCGGCGGCGTCCGTCCTGGAGCGGCTGGCGGCGGTGGGCAGCACGACGTCCGTCACGGTGACCTCGGTCCCGGAGGCGGAGGCGGCGGCCCGGGCCGGTGCCGGCCTGCTGACCGTGCAGGGCCCGGCCGCCGGCGGCCACCGGGGCACGCACCGCACCGAGGACGTGGCGGGCGAGGAGCCCCTGGCCGAGCTCGTCGCCGCGGTCCGCGCCGCGGTCGACCTCCCGCTCGTGGCGGCCGGGGGCATCGCCTCGCGCGCGGACGCGGAGGCCGCCCGGGCCGCCGGGGCGGACGCGGTCCAGGTCGGCACGCTGCTGCTGCGCACCCACGAGGCCGGGACCTCCGCCGCGTACCGGGAGGCCCTCGGCTCGGGCCGCTACCGGGAGACGGTCGTGACCCGGGCGTTCTCCGGCCGCCTGGCCCGCGGCCTGCGGAACGGGTTCGTCGACCGCTACTCGAATATTGCTCCAGCGGCATATCCGGAGGTCAACCAGTTGACGAAGCCGCTGCGGGCGGCAGCGGCGGCCGCCGGGGACCCCGAGACCATCTCGCTGTGGGCGGGTCCGGCCTTCGCCGCGGCACGGGAGTGCCCCGCGGCGGACGTGGTGGCGCAGATCGTCGGCACCTGAGCGGCAGCCCGTCCTCCGGCGCCGGAGCGCCGGAGGACGGGAGCGGGCGACCGCCCGCAGTGACGCGGGGCCCGGCCGGCGCCGCCCCGCGGATCCAGCTCCGGTCAGCGCACCCCGCGCATCCGGCGGCGGATCCAGGGGGAGAGCACCAGCAGGCCCGCGCCGATGACGATCGTCACCGCGCCGAGGACGCCGAAGTAGGCGGCCTCCGACTGCTCGCTGTAGTACCCGGCCAGGGACCCGGACAGGGCCGTGCCCAGGGCCACGGAGAGGTAGAACAGGGAGACCATCAGCACCGGGTAGGCCCGGGGGGCCAGCCGGGTGGACAGGGACAGCCCGACCGGGGAGACCAGCAGCTCGCCGAGGGTGGCCACGAGCAGGATCAGCGCCGCCCACAGCACCGGCACGGAGGACACCCCGACCATGGGCAGGAAGATCAGGAACGCCGACCCCATCAGGACGATGCCGAGACCGAACTTGGCGGGAGTCGACGGCTGCCGCTCGCCCAGCCGCGTCCACAGCACCGCGAACACCGGGGCGAGCAGGATGATGAAGAAGGGGTTGAAGGACTGCACCCAGGAGATCGGCATGGTCCAGTCGCCCAGGGTCCGGTCCAGCCGGGTGTCGGAGTAGATGGTGATCACGGTGAACTGCTGCTGGAAGAGCGCCCAGAACGCGGCCGAGCCGATGAACATCGGGATGAACGACCGCACGCGGGAGCGCTCGTCGTCGTCGACCTTCGCGCTGGTGAGCAGGAGCACGAACAGGGCCACGGCCGCCAGCACGGTCACGACCACCACGACGTCCGCCAGGTTGGCCGCGTTGAGCACGCCCGTGAGCACCGCGGCGGCGACCACGGCGAGCGCGGCGAGCGCGACGCCGATCCACCGGCCGTACGCGCTGCGGGGCAGGGGGTTGGGCACGTGGTGGACCTCGCCGGGCAGCCGGCGCCGGCCCAGTGCGTACTGGGTGAGCCCGAACGCCATGCCGATCGCGGCGAGGCCGAAGCCGAGGTGGAAGCCCCAGGTCTGCTGGGCGAGGCCGGTCAGCAGCGGGCCGGTCAGGCCGCCGATGTTGACGCCCATGTAGAAGATCGAGAACCCGGCGTCCCGGCGCGGGTCGCGGCGCTCGTAGAGGGAGCCCACGAGGTTGGTGATCGTGGCCTTGAGCCCGCCCGAGCCGACGGCGATGAGGATCAGCCCGATCGCCAGGCCGGCGACCGCGGGGAGGAGGGCCAAGGAGATGTGCCCGGCCATGATGAGCACGCCGCTGACGAACATGGTGCGCTCGGAGCCCAGCAGCCGGTCGGCCACCCACCCGCCGAGGATGGCGAACAGGTAGACGGCGCCGCCGTAGGCGCCCACGATGCCGGCGGCGGTCGACTGTTCGATGCCCAGCCCGCCCTCGGTCGTGGCGAAGTACATGTAGAGCAGGACGATGCCCTGCATGCCGTAGAAGGAGAAGCGCTCCCACAGCTCCACGCTGAACAGGTTCGCCAGCATGCGGGGCTGTCCGAAGAAGGTCTTCCCTTCGGGGCGGGGCAGGTCCGCGCCCGGGACGTTGTCGGGGTTGCCGTGCGGGGCGGCGGCGCTGGTGGTGCCGTCGCCCGCCCGGGAAGTGTTGTGTTTCATGACCACCATGGTTCACCCGTCGGCCGGTCCCGCACCAATCGGCGAGCGGGACGGGCGGGCCCCGCCCTGCAACGGTTCTGTCACGGGGCGTTCCGCGGCTCCGCCCCCGGGCTGGCGTGGGGAGCGGTCGGACGAGGGGCCGGAACGAGGAGGCGGGACGTGGGGACGGAGCGCGACGAGGACACCGGACGGGGCAGGTCCGGCTGGGCCGGGCACGTGTACATCGGGATGAGCGTGGACGGGTACATCGCCCGCCCGGACGGGGACCTGGCCTGGCTCGAGAGCCGCGGGGCCGCCGCCGCGGAGGCGGGGGCCGGGGACCTGGGCTACGAGGCGTTCCTGGCCGGGATCGACGCCGTGGTCCTCGGCCGCGTCACCTACGAGCAGGTCCTGGGCTTCGGCGACTGGCCCTACGGCGAGCGTCCCGTGGTGGTGCTGGGCTCCGGAGGCCCGGGCCCGGGAACGGCTCCTCCGGTGCAGTGGGCGCCGTCCGTGCCCCGGGCGGTCGAGCTGCTCGACGCCGTGGGTGCCCGCCACGTCTACGTGGACGGCGGCGCCACGATCCGCTCCTTCCTCGACGCCGGCCGGATCGACGATCTCGTGCTGACGCGCGTGCCGGTGCTGCTGCGGGAGGGCATCTCCCCGTTCGCCGGGGCGGGCACGGACGTCCCGCTGGAGCTGGTGGACGTGCGGTCCTTCCCGGGCGGGCTGGTCCAGGAGGCCTACCGCGTGGCCGATCCGCACCGCGCAGGAGACCGCCCGCACCGGTGAGCACCGGTGCGGGCGGTCGTCAGGGGCGGGGGACCGTCCCCGGACGCCGAGGACTCAGTTGAAGTCCTTCGGGTCCGAGCCGATGCGCCCGCCGTTGTCGAGGCCGCTGATCGCCTCGACGTCCTCGGCGTCGAGCTGCACGTCGAGGGCCGCGAAGTTCTCGCGGATCCGCTCGGGGGTGACGGTCTTGGGGAAGACCACGTTCCCGATCGCCAGGTGCCAAGCGATGATGACCTGGCCGGGGGTCGCGCCGTGCTTGCGGGCGATCGAGGCGATGGCCGGGTCCTTCAGCAGGTCGCCGCCCTGGCCCAGGGGGGACCACGCCTCGGTGAGGATGCCGTGGGAGGCGTTGAAGTCCCGCAGCGCGGCCTGGTTGAAGTAGGGGTGCAGCTCCACCTGGTTGACCACCGGGACCACGCCGGTCTCGTCGATGATCTCCTGCAGCTCCTCCTGCGGGAAGTTGGAGACGCCGATCGAGCGGGCCTTGCCGCTGTCGCGGATCTCCCGGAAGGCCTTCCAGGTGTCCAGGTACTTCCCGCGCTTCGGCGTGGGCCAGTGGATGAGGTACAGGTCCACGTACTCCAGGCCGAGGCGCTCCAGGGAGGCGTCGATCGCCTCGAGGGCGGAGTCGTAGCCTGGTCCTCGTTCCACAGCTTGGTGGTCACGAAGATCTCGTCGCGCGGGATGCCGCTGTTGGCGATGGCCCGGCCGACGCCCTCCTCGTTGCCGTAGATCATGGCGGTGTCGATGTGCCGGTACCCGGCCGCCAGGGCCTGGCCCACCACGTCCTCGGCGATGTCGGCGTCGACCTGCCAGACACCGTAGCCGAGCTGCGGGATGGTCCTGCCGTCGTGCAGGGGCAGGGTGGGGGACTGCGTCATGGACTGGGTCATGGACCGTGCCTTTCGTGGGGAACCAGCCGGTGGCTGGAAGGGGTGGGCTCCGGAACGGGGCCCCGGAGCTGGTGTCCGTCGTTCAGTCTGTGGCCGCCGGGGGCCCGTGACAAGAAGGACAGGCTGCTTTCTGCTCTCAGCTATCGGCGTCCGACGGCCGGCGCCCGGCCCCCGGTGCTCCGCCGGGGGCGCTCACCGGGACGGCGCGGGACGGTTCCCGTCGGGCCCGAGTCCGGGCCGGAGTCCGGGCCGGAGTCCGGGCTGACGTCAGGGCAGGAGGCGGGGCAGCGCCTCGGCGGAGCGGGCCCGCACGGCCCAGTCCGCGTGCGGGGTGAGGGCCGTGTCCTCGGGATTGACCTCCACGACCGGGATCCCGCGGCCGGCGGCGATGAGCGGGAGGGAGGCCGCGGGCTGCACCAGCCCCGAGGTGCCCACCACGAGCACGAGGTCGGCCTCCGCCACGGCGTCGGCGCCGCGCTCCAGGGCACCCTCGGGCAGCAGCTCCCCGAACCAGACGACGGAGGGGCGGACGGCCCCGCCGCACACCGGGCACATCGGCGGTCGCTCGCGGGTCGGCTCCTCCGGGTCCACCGGCTCCTCCGGGTCCACCGGGGACAGGCCGGGGACGAGCGCCCCGGGGAAGGGCGCGCCGCAGGCCGAGCAGCGGAAGGCGAACAGGCTGCCGTGCAGATGGGCGAGGACCTCCGACCCGGCCCGCTCGTGCAGGTCGTCCACGTTCTGGGTCACCACCTGCACCCGGGCCCGCCCGGCCCACCGGGCGAGCGCCCGGTGCCCGGCGTTGGGGCGCAGCCGGCGCAGCTGCCGCGCCCGCCACAGGTACCAGGACCACACGAGCTCCGGATCGGCTTCCCAGGCCTCGGGCGTGGCCAGTTCCTCCGGGGACCACCGGGCCCACAGTCCGGTCCCGGCGTCGCGGAACGTGGGCACCCCGCTCTCCGCCGACATCCCGGCGCCGGTGAGCACGGTGACCGTGCGGGCGGACCGGGCGAGGGCGAGCAGCTCGGGATCCAGGTCGTCCATGCCGCCCACGGTATACGCGGAGGGCCGCCGGGGCCACGCTTCGCCGCGCGGCCGGGCGCGAGCCTGGGTGCGGGCCGGGAATCGCGCGGGTGCGTTGGTCGATCCACGCGCGCGCGTGGTGGAATGGAACCCATGAAGTTCAACGTCCAGCGCGTTCTCACTCCGGCCTACCTGACCTCCATCGCTCTCATCGTGATCGGAGTGCTCCTCGGCCTGGCGTGGTACCCCGTCGCGGCGTGGGTGTTCGTGCTCCTCGGTCTCGCGCTCAACGCGATGGCCGTGTCCGTCACCGAGATCCACGACGCCCCGCGCGCGGGCGGTCGGCGCCCCACCCTGCCCGCACGGGTGTCCCGCACCCGGCGCCCCGCCGACGAGCGCGGGGACGGCCCGGAGGCCGACCCGGACACCGATCCGCTCGGAGGGATCTCCGCGGAGCCGTCCCGGGAGGGGCTGCGCCGGGCGACCGTCGAGCCGGAGGCCGAGACGGCCGCGACCCCCACGGTGCCCCACACCGGTTCCCGGGCCCACGGGCCGCGGCGCTGAGCGCTGACACCCGGTCGCCCGTGCTAGATTCGGGCTGATGAGTCCAGCCGTACGGGTCCCCGCGCACCGAGGCCACGATGTGCCCTCGACCTGCGTGCTGCTCCCGGGCGGGCGGAACCTGCCCGTCGGCACCAACGGCTACACCACGTCCTGGGGTCCGTCGCTCTCCGGATACCCCTCCGAACTCTGACACCTCCTGACCGGCCCCGGCTCTCGCAGAGGGATCGGTCCGTCGGCACCCCACCGGACCCTCCTCACCACGACCGGACGGTAATTCAGGCGTGTCCCTCCTTCTCATTCTGGTTCTCACCAACCTCCTGGCCCCGCTGGCCGGGCTGCTCGGCCGCCGTGCGGGCCGGGACGCGGGCTGGCCGATCGCCGCGGTCCTGCTGGCGCTCGCCGCGGGCCTCGTCTCGGCCTGGAACGGCCGCACCGACCCGGCAGGGGTGAGCGAGGCGGTCCCGTGGATGCCCACGCTCGGGATCTCCTTCCACCTCCGGCTCGACGGCCTGGGTCTGTTCTTCGGCCTGCTGGTGCTGGTCATCGGCGCGGTGGTCATCGCCTACTCCGCCCGCTACCTCGGCCGGGGCCGCCACGCGGCGTTCTACAGCCTGATGACGTTCTTCGCGGCCGCGATGCTCGGGCTCGTCCTGGCCGACGACGTGGTCCTCCTGTTCGTCATGTGGGAGTTCACCACGCTGTGCTCCTTCCTGCTCATCGCCCGCTCGGGACCGCACGCCCGGGACCCGGCCATCCGGACGTTCCTGGTCACCTTCGCCGGCGGGCTGTGCCTGCTCGCCGCGGCGGTCGCGATGTGGGTGGCGACCGGGACGACGCGCCTCAGCGAGATCCTCGTCGACGACGTGTGGTCCACGTCCCCGGGCCTCGCGGCGTTCGTGGCGGTGCTGATCGCACTGGCGGCCTTCACCAAGTCCGCGCAGTTCCCCTTCCACGCGTGGCTGCCCGATGCCATGGTCGCCATCACTCCCGTGAGCGCCTACCTGCACGCCGCCGCCATGGTGAAGGCGGGCATCTACCTGATGCTGCGCTTCTCCACCGCCCTCAGCGAGGTGCCGGTGTGGAACGTCCTGCTCGTCTCGGTGGGCCTGTTCACCGCCCTGATGGGCGCGGTGTTCGCCCTGCAGCGCCATGACCTCAAGGAGCTGCTCGCCTACTCCACGGTGAGCCAGCTGGGGTTCCTGACCGCGACCATCGGCATCGGCACCTCCTACGCCGTGGTGGGGGCCGTGGTGCACGTGGCCGCCCACGCGCTGTTCAAGTCCGCGCTGTTCATGTCCCTGGGCGTGATCGACCACCAGGCCGGCAGCCGGGACATCCGCAGGCTCTCCGGACTGGCCCGGACGATGCCCGTCACCGCCGTCGTGATGACCCTCGCCGCGGTCTCCATGGCGGGGCTCCCCCCGCTGTTCGGCTTCGTTTCCAAGGAGGCCATGTTCAAGGCCATGGCGGAGAACCCTGGGCCACCGGCCGCCGTGTGGCTCGTGGGCGCCGTGGCGGTCCTGGCCGCATCCTTCACGTTCGCCTACTCGGCCCGGATGGTCGTCACGATCTTCCCCGGACGCCCGGCCGAGGACCCGCCGAAGGAGGCCTCCGCCGCTTTCCTGGCCCCGGTGGCGCTGGTCTCCGTGGCCGGTCTGGCACTGGGGCTGGCCGGCGTGCTGGCGGAGCCGCTGCTCGGGGCCGCCTCCGCCGCCGTCGCCGGGCCCGACGCCGAGCCCCACCTGGGCCTGTGGCACGGCTTCGCCCCCGAGCTGTACATGTCCCTGGCGGTGTTCGCCCTCGGCGGCGCACTCGTGCTGGCGCGGAGGAGGATGGACCTCCTCCTGGACCGGGAGCTGTCGCCCGTCACCGGGGTGGGCGCGGTCGAGGCGTTCCGGAACGGCTCCGTCGCCCTGGGCGAGCGGGTCGGGGACCTCACCCGCACCGACGCCCCCTATCGGCACCTGGTCCCGCCCGTGGTCGTGCTGGTGCTGCTGACCGTCGTGGGAGTGGCCACGGTCGACGTCCCGCCGCTGCACGGCGACGTGACGGAGCCGCTGGACTGGATCCTGCTCGGCGTGGTCCTGGTGGGGGTGCTGCTGGCGCTGGGCGTGCGCAGCCGGATCGCCCTCGTGACCATCATCGGGGTGGTGGCTTCGCCGTGGCGCTGTGGTTCTTCGAGCTCGGCGCGGCCGACGTGGCGCTGACCCAGCTGCTCGTCGAGATCCTGACCGTGGTGGTGATCGTGCTGCTGCTCAACCGCCTGCCGTCCACCTTCCACCGCACGGGCAGACGGCGGACGACCCTCGCGGCCGTCGTCGCGGTCCTCGCGGGCGCCGCCGCCGCCGTGGCCGTGTGGTCGCTCACCGGCCGCCGCGGGCTCTCCGACGCGGGGCAGTACTTCCTCACGGAGGGCGAGGCGGAGACCGGCGGCACGAACGTGGTGAACACGATCCTCGTCGACTTCCGCGCCCTGGACACCCTGGGCGAGCTCACCGTGCTGGGCGTGGCCGGCATCGCGATCGTCGTGGCCCTGGAGTCGCGGGGCCTGCTGCCCAAGCTGCACAGCCCCGTCACGGAGCCGGCGGGCTCCCCGATCAGCGACGCCGAGGACAACACCATGATCCTGCGGGTCGCGGACCGTCTGCTGGGACCGGTGATCGTCGTCCTGTCCCTCTACTTCCTGCTCCGCGGGCACACCCAGCCCGGCGGCGGGTTCATCGCCGCGCTCATCGGCGCGGCCGGCATCGCCCTCGTCTACCTCGCCGCCCAGGACGACCGCGTCAGCCGCCTCGAGCTGCCCTACCTGAAGCTCATCGGCGCGGGGGTCGTCGTCGCGGTGGGCGTGGGCCTCCTCGGCCTGGCCGAGGGCTCGTTCCTCCGCCCGCTGCACTTCTACGTGCTCGACGTCCACATCACCACGGCGCTGATCTTCGACGTCGGCGTGTACCTGGCGGTGGTCGGCGTGATCCTCGCGGCGATCAGCCGCCTGGGGGTGGAGGAGAAGGAGCCGCCGCCCCTCCGGCGGGTGGGCTCCACCGCGGTGCCGGTGCCGGGTCCCCGCCCGACCAGCACCACGGCCGAGCCGCACCACCCCAGCACGGCGCCTCTGGACCGCAGCAGGGTCCGGGTCCTCGAGCGGCAGTCCGGACGCGCGACGGAAACCGCCACAGGGACCGCCGCGGGGACGCCCTCCGGGACCTCCGCCGAGGGCACCGACCGACACCGAGGAGACGATTCCTGATGGCACTCGCACTGACGGTGGGCGTGCTCATCGGGGGCGGCGTGTTCATGATGCTGCGGCGCGGCATGGTCCGGCTGATCATCGGGTTCGCCCTGCTCAGCCACGGCGTGAACCTGCTGATCATGGCGGCCGGCGGCGTGGACCGGCGGGGCGAGCCCCTGGGGGCCTCCCCGGACCCGGCGACCACGGCGGACCCGCTGCCCCAGGCGTTCGTGCTGACGGCGATCGTCATCGCCTTCGCGATCACCATGTACATGCTCGTGCTCGCCGTGACCGGCGACGACGACGACGACACCGACCTCGAGCTCACCGGCCGGGAGATGGAGACCCCTGACCTGATGGACGACCCCGCTGACAGCACCGGGACGCACCGCGACGCACCCGCGGGAACGGGCCCGCTGGGCGTCCGCCGCGAGCGGGGACCGGGGCGGAGTGGTCGCGCATGACCGCGGACCTGATCCCGTTCTTCGTCATCGTCCCCCTGCTGGCCGCCGGCGTGCTGGTGCTGGCCGGGAACTCCCAGCGGATCGGCAAGGCGGGGCTGCTGGCCGTCCTGGGCGCCGACGTCGTGTGGGCGGTGTGGCTGCTGACCACCCTCCTGGACGGCGACACCGTGCTGGCCCACCGCATCGGCCTCTGGCCCACCGGCGTCGCCATCCCGTTCGCCGCCGACCTCTTCACCGCGCTGATGCTCACCGTGACCGGCTTCGTGACCCTGATCACCTGCTGGTTCGGGGTGGTCTCGGGGCAGGCGGAGAAGCGCTACTTCGGCCCGCTGGTGCTCGTGCTCACCGCAGGCTTCAACGGGGCCCTGCTCACGGCGGACCTGTTCAACCTCTTCGTGTTCATCGAGGTCATGCTCCTGCCGTCCTACGCGCTGATCATCCTCGCCCACCGCGGGCGGGGACGACTGATGCAGGTCACGTCCTCGCGGATCTACGTGAGCGTCAACCTGCTCGCCTCCACGATCTTCCTCGCCGGCGTGGGGCTGGTCTACGGCACGGCGGGCACCGTGAACGTGGGCGAGCTGGCCGGCCGGGCGGCGGAGTCCACCGCCGTGGCGGTGTCGGTCGCGGTGGTCCTCTCCGCCCTGGCGGTCAAGGCGGCCGTGGTGCCCGTGCACGGCTGGCTGGCACGCACCTACCCCTTCATGTCGCCCACCGTCACCGCGCTCTTCTCGGGGCTGCACACGAAGGTCGCGGTCTACGCGATCTACCGGATCTACGCCGTGATCTTCGACGGCATGGCGCAGTACCTGTGGATCGGGGTCGTGGTGTTCTCCGCGAGCATGGTGATCGGCGTCCTCGGCGCCGTGGGGGAGCGGGACGCGCGCGCTGTCCTCGCCCACTCCACGGTGAGCCAGATCGGCTACATCCTGCTGGGCGTCGCCCTGTTCGGAGCCGTGGGCCTCACCGCGGGCATCTTCTACCTGCTGCACCACACGGTGGTGAAGGTGTCCCTGTTCCTGTCCACCGGCGCGGTGGAGATCGCCTACGGGCGCCAACCGCTGGGCGAGGTCACGGGACTGCTCCGGCGGGAACCGCTCACCGCGGTGGTGTTCTTCGCCGCGGCCATGTCCCTGACCGGGATCCCGCCGTTCTCGGGGTTCGTGGCCAAGCTCGCGCTGATCCTGGCGGCGTTCGAGGAGCAGCAGGTCGCGGTCGCCCTCGTGGCGGTCGCGGTCAGCCTCTTCACCCTCCTGTACTCGCTCAAGATCTGGGGCCGGATGTTCCTGGGGGAGCCGGAGGACTCGTCGAGCGAGGTGGTCACCGCCGTGGGCACGAAGGAGCGCCGCATCCCGGTGGGCCTCATCGCCCCCGCTCTCGTCCTGGCGGTCGTCACCCTCGCCCTCGGGGTGGGCGGTGAGCTGCTGCTCGGCGTCTCGGCCACGGCCGCGGAGGGACTCGTGGACACCAGCGCGTTCGTGGAGGCGGTGACCTCCTCGTGAAGTGGTTGACCTGGCCGTTCCGGCTGCTCGGCTTCCTGCTCTGGTACGCGTGGGCGCTGGTCCTCTCCAATGTGGCGGTGACCCAGGACGTGTTCACGCCCGGCCACCGGTCCTCGCCCATCGTGGTGCGCTACCGCACCCGGTGCCGCAGCGAGTTCGAGACCGTCCTGCTCAGCGTGCTCATCTCGCTGACGCCGGGCACCCTGACCCTGGCCACCGTGGCCCGGTCCCGTGACGGCGCGGACGGTACGGACGGCGGGGGAGAGGGCCGCACCCAGGAGTACGACCTCTTCGTGCACGCCATGTACTCGGACGGACCGCAGGACGCACGGTCGAGCCTGCAGGAGATGGAGACGCACATGCTGAACGGCATCCGAGTGGACGGGGCGCCCCGATGATCGGCATCCTCTTCGGCGTGCTGGTGCTCGCCGGCTCCGTCCTCGTCGCCGGGGTGCGGATGTTCCGCGGCCCCAACGACGCGAACCGGGCCATCGCCGCCGACCTGCTGTTCTTCGCCGTGGTGGGGCTCATCGCGCTGTTCGGCGTCCTGGCGATGAGCCCGCCGGTCTTCGACCTGGTGCTCGTCGCCACCCTCGTGGGCTTCCTGGCGACCCTGTCGCTCGCCCGTGCGCTGACCAAGGGGAGGCGATGAGTGTGGAGTTCGACCTGATCATGCACGACACCCTGTGGATGAGCATCGTGGGGCAGGCGTTCATCGTCCTGGGCGCCCTGGTCTTCCTCACCGCCACGGTGGGCATCATCACGCTCCCCGACCTCTACACCCGGTCCTCGGCGATCGCCACCGCCGCGGGCATCGGCGTCTCGTTCGTCCTCACCGGGGCGTTCTTCTTCCTGCCCGGCGTGGAGAACGCCGTGAAGCTGCTCGCCGCGGTGGTCCTGCAGCTGCTGACGTCGGCCGTGGGCAGCATGGCGCTGGCCCGCTCCGGGTACCTCATCGGCTCCGCGGTGTACTCCCCGACCCACCACAACGAACTGGACGGGTCCGACGGGGGAGCGAGCGACCACCCGGGGAAGGACGTCCGTCGGTGACCGCCCGCGTCCGCAGCGTCAACGTCGGCCGGGCCGAGGAGAACCCCGCCCGGTCCTCCCTGCCCACGGGCATCCGCAAGCGCCCGGTGGCGGGTCCCGTGGCGATCCGCGACCCCGGACCGCGCAGGGGCGGTCTCGGCTCCGGCGTGGCGGGGGACTTCATCGGCAACAGCACCCACCACGGCGGCACGGACCAGGCGGTCTACGCGTTCGCGCGCGAGGAGCTGGACTTCTGGGCGCACGAGCTGGGCCGGGAGCTGCCCGACGGCTCCTTCGGGGAGAACCTCACGCTCGCCGGCTTCGACGTCGACGACGCCCGGCTGGGCGACGTCTGGCGGATCGGGGACGTGCTGCTGCAGGTGACCGACGCGCGCATCCCCTGCGGCACGTTCCGCGGGGTCATGGAGGTGCGCGGATGGCTGCGGAGGTTCACCGAGCGCGGCCGCTCGGGCGCCTACCTCAAGGTGCTCTCCCCGGGCGCGGTGCGGGCCGGGCAGGCGGTCGACCTGGTCCGCCGGGCCGAGCACGGGGTGGGCGTGACGGACGCCTTCCGCGCGCAGACCACCGAGCGGGACCGCCTGCCGGAGCTGCTGCGGGCGGGGGAGGACCTGTGCGAGCAGCTGCGCCGGCGGATCGAGAAGGAGCGCCGCGCGGAGGCCCGCCGGGCGCAGCGGCGGGGCGTCAATTGAGGGCGGCGCCCCGGTAGACCTGCTCGACCTGCGCCTCGGAGAGCCGGGTGTCGATCACCGCGGTGCCTTCGGGGTCGTCGCGCAGGAAGCGCACCGGCCCGTGCGAGCCGACCTCCAGGAGCAGGGCCGCGTCGGCGTCGTAGACCGCCTCCACCACCGTGCGGAACCGGGAGCCGCGGACCGGGTTGACGGACAGCTCGAGGCGGGCGCGCACCCGCCCACCGTCCTCGGGCGCCTCCGCCGGGGTGCCGTCCTGCGCCGTGAGGGGCTCCAGGGTCAGCTCCCGGACCACGCCCACCCCGTGGTCGACCACGTGGGCCAGGCGGGTGCCGAGCCGGCCCTGGGCCGCGGTGAAGGCCCGGCGGAGCCGGGCCGTCCACCACAGTGCGGTGGCCACGAGGATCACGGCGATCAGCGCGAGCGGCCACGCGGCCCCGGAGCGGGACCACTGCTGCCACAGCAGGACCACGGCCAGTGCCGTGAGCAGCGGGACCACGAGCAGCATCGAGGTGCCCAGCCGCTCGCCCCACGACGGGCGGTCGGGGGCGCCGTCCGCGCCGTGCGCGGTGCTCAGGCGCTTCATCACCTGGACGTCGAAGTCGCGATCGTCCGCGGGAACGGGCCGGGGCCAGGTGCCGAGGGAGTCCATGGCTTCCATTATGGGGCGCGGGCGGTGCGGGATCGGCGGCAGGGTGCCGGCTCGTAGAATCGTGCCCATGACCGAGACCCGATGGCTGTCCCCCGAGGAGCGCGAGGCCTGGTTGGCGCTCGTGTCCATCATGTTCACCCTGCCCGGCAGCATCGAGTCCCAGCTGCAGGCCGAGGCCGACCTCAGCCTCGCCGAGTACCTCGTCCTGGCGATGCTGTCCGAGGCCCCGGACCGGCGGCGGCGGATGTCGGACCTGGCTACGGCCACCAACACCTCGCAGTCCCGGCTGTCGCGGATCGTGGCGCGCCTCGAGCGCGACGACCTCGTGGTGCGCACGGGCGACGAGAAGGACAAGCGCGTGGTGCTCGCGGAGATCACCGACCGCGGCATGGAGAAGGTCGAGCAGGTGGCGCCGGGCCACGTCGCCCACGTCCGCCGCACGGTGATCGACCGGCTGACACCCGTCCAGGTCCAGCAGCTCGCCCTGATCGGGCGCCTGGTCGAGGACGACGCCCAGGGCCCCACCGCCCGCGGGATGGCCGCCGACCAGCTGTGACCCCGTAAGCATGCGTCAACAAATGTTGTAAGGGAAAGTATATTGGGCTACGGTCGTGCCATGTCCACGACGCCCGCGCCCGAGCGCGCCACCGCCTCCCGTCCCTCCGTTCCCGCCACGGCCGCCACGAGCGCCGGCCCCACCCTCGGCCTGACCGTGCTGCGGGCCGTCCTCGGCCTCACGTTCCTGCTCCACGGCTGGCAGAAGGTCGGCGAGTGGACCCTCGCCGGCACCCAGGCCTCGTTCGCTCAGATGGGCGTGCCGCTGGCCGAGGTCGCCGCGCCGGCCGTCGCCGTGCTCGAGCTCGTCGGCGGCGCGCTGCTGGTCGTCGGTCTGGGCACCCGCGTGGTCGCCGCGCTCCTGGCCCTCACCATGCTCGGAGCCCTCGTCCTGGTGCACCTGCCCGCCGGGTTCTTCGCGGCCGACGGCGGGTTCGAGCTCGTCCTGCTGCTCGCCGCGGGCACGCTGTTCCTCGCTCTGGCCGGTGCCGGCCGCTGGTCCGTGGACCACGTGCTCGCCGGCAGGCGCCGGGCCGCCGCCCGCGCCTGATCCCACGGCGCCCGCCCCGCTCCCCGTCCGGACGGAGCCACGGCCCCCGTGCTGCTGCGTGCCGCGGCACGGGGCCGTCCTCGGCCGTCCGCCGCGCCCCCGGCCCTCCACCGCCGGTGTCGGCACGGGGGCGTAAAATCGGTCCGGCGCGGCGCGCACCACCACGGCGCCGGGCCGGTTCCAGCGCGGGCGACCCCCGCAGATCGGGGGCTCACCCATGAGCATGCAGAACTCGCCGTACATGGTCCTGTGGCGGACCGTCCAGGGCCAGGAGGTCAAGAACCGCCGCATCGACCGGGCGACGCTGCGGCGGATCGTGGTCTTCGCCCGGCCGCACCGCAAGCAGCTCACCGTGTTCCTGGTGATCTCGGTGCTCACGGCCCTGCTGGGCGTGGTCACGCCCGTCCTGGCCGGTGACGTGGTCAACGCCATCACCGGGGGAGACGACGTCTCCGTGGTGGTCTGGCTGGCCGTGGCCATCGCCGTCGTCGCGGTGCTCGACGCCGCGCTGGGCATCGTCAACCGGTGGCTGTCCTCCCAGATCGGGGAGGGGCTGATCGTGGACCTGCGCACGGCCGTCTACGAGCACGTGCAGCGGATGCCGATCGCCTTCTTCACCCGCACCCGCACCGGGGCCCTCGTCTCCCGGCTCAACAACGACGTGATCGGCGCGCAGCGGGCGTTCTCCAACACCCTCTCGGGCGTGGTCAGCAACATCGTCTCGCTGCTGCTCACCGTCGTCGTCATGGTCACGATCTCGTGGCAGGTCACGGCCCTGTCCATGCTGCTGCTGCCGATCTTCCTGGTCCCGGCCCGCGCCATGGGCGGGCGCCTGGCCCGGCTCCAGCGGGAGGCGGCCCAGCACAACGCGTCCATGTCCACGCAGATGACCGAGCGGTTCTCCGCCGGCGGCGCCACCCTCGTCAAGCTCTTCGGCCGGCCCGAGACCGAGTCGGCCGAGTTCGCCCGCCGGGCCGGCCGCGTGCGGGACATCGGCGTGCGGGTGGCGATGCTGCAGACCGTCTTCGTCACCGCGCTCACCCTGGTCTCCGCGCTGGCCCTCGCGCTGGTCTACGGGCTGGGCGGCGCGCAGGCGATCCTCGGGAACCTGGACGCCGGCGACGTCGTGACCCTCGCCCTGCTCCTCACCCGGCTCTACACTCCGCTGACCATGCTCGCCAACGCCCGGATGGACATCATGAGCGCCGTGGTCAGCTTCGAGCGCGTCTTCGAGATCCTGGACCTCGTGCCCCTGATCCAGGAGCGGCCCGGAGCCCGGGCCCTGCCCCCCGGCCCGGCGTCGGTGGAGTTCGACGACGTCCGCTTCGCCTACCCCTCCGCCGAGGAGGTCTCCCTGGCCTCGCTCGAGGACGTCGCGGTGCTCGACACCCGGGGCGGCGAGGAGGTGCTGCACGGGGTGAGCTTCACGGTGCTGCCCGGGCAGACCGTCGCCCTCGTGGGCTCCTCCGGCGCGGGCAAGTCCACCATCGCCCAGCTCGTGGCCCGGCTCTACGACGTCACCTCCGGGGCCGTGCGGATCGGCGGCACGGACGTGCGGGAGGCGACCTTCGCCTCGCTGCGGGAGACCATCGGGATGGTCACCCAGGACGGGCACCTGTTCCACGAGTCGATCCGGGAGAACCTCGCCCTCGTGCGCCCCGAGGCCACGGACGAGCAGCTGTGGGACGCCCTGGCCCGGGCCCGGATGGAGCACGTGATCCGGGCCCTGCCGGACGGGCTGGACACCGTGGTCGGCGAGCGCGGCTACCGGCTCTCCGGCGGTGAGCGCCAGCGGCTGACGATCGCCCGCCTGCTGCTGGCCGCCCCGCGCGTGGTCATCCTCGACGAGGCGACCTCCGCGCTGGACTCCACCAACGAGGCTTACGTCCAGGCCGCGCTGGGCGAGGCGATGGAGGGGCGCACCGCCCTGGTGATCGCCCACCGGCTCTCGACCATCCGCTCCGCCGACCAGATCCTGGTGGTGGAGGGCGGCCGGATCGTGGAGCGCGGCCGGCACGCGGAGCTGCTGGCCTCCGGCGGGCGCTACGCCGAGCTGTACGAGACCCAGTTCGCCGACCAGGAGGTCTGACCCGTGCTCGACGACGTCCTGGCGCGCCTCGGAGTGGATGCCGCGGGCGCGCTCGCGGTGGTGCTCTCGGCGGTGGGCATCTATCTGGCGTTCCTGCTCATGGTGCGCCTGCTCGGGCAGCGCGTGCTCTCCCGGCTGTCCACCTTCGACGCCGTCGTGGCGGTGATGCTCGGGGCCGTGGCCGGGCGCGCGGTGCTCGGGGACACGCCCACCCTCGCCGCCGGTGTGCTCGGGCTCGGCACGCTCTTCGCCCTGGAGGCCGCGTTCGGCCGGCTCCGCTCCGGGATCCGGGTGTCCGCGCTGATGAACAACCGGGCCGTGCTGCTGATGGCCGGCGACCGGGTGCTGGAGGCCAACCTGCGCCGGGTGCACGTGGTGGAGGCCGAGCTCCACGGAGCCCTGCGGAAGGCGGGGGTGCGCAACCTCGGGGAGATCGCCTGCGTGGTCTTCGAGGCCTCGGGCACGATCAGCGTGCTCCGGCGCGGCACGCCGGTGGACCCGCGGCTGCTGGCGGGCGTGCGGGACGGGGACCTGGTGCCGCGGGAGCTGCTGACGGTCACTCCTCCGGACTCCACTCCTCCCCGTCCGCCAGGGCGTTGAGCTCGTAGGCGGTCCTGCCGTCGATGCTCTCGCGCAGGATGTCCGCGTGCCCGGCGTGCCGGGCGTTCTCCTCGACCATGTGCAGCGCCACCCACCGGGCGGGCCAGGTCTCCAGGTCGGGCGGGAACCAGGGCGCCTCCGGGACGGGGATCCGCATCTCGGGATCCGCGGTGCGCAGAGCGGCCTCGACCCGGTCGGCCAGCGCGAGCAGGGCCGCGCGCAGGGACTCTGCGGTGTCCGCCGGGCGCACGGCCTCGGGCAGGACCGCGCCGGCCGCCCAGTCCGTGCCGTCCTGCGGCTGCTCCGGCGTCCGGCCGGGATCCAGCAGCTCGGCGAACGCGCCGTGCTCGCCGATGAACAGGACGTGGCGGGCCAGCGCGCCCAGGCTCATGGCGCTGGCAGAGGGCGTCGCGCGCAGCTGCTGGGCGTCGAGCCCCTGGAGCGTGGCTGCGATCTGCCGGATCTGCTGGGCGGCGAAGGCCGCGAGGGCGTCGCGCTCGTCGGTGACGGTGCGGGTGAGGAACGGCATGGTCGTCTCCTGGTGTCCGGGGAGGTGGGTCAGCGGGTGTGGGCGTACAGGTCGCGCAGCAGGGCGAGCTCCGCGCCGTGGTGGATCAGCTCGCGGTTGATGTGCAGCACCAGCGCGAGCATCGGCAGCTCCGCGTAGGGGCCCTCCACCGGTCCGCACGGGCGCGCCAGGTCCGATTCCGACAGGGAGCGCACCCCGGCCGTCCAGCGTGCGTACTCGCGGTCCAGCTGGTCCAGGGCCTCGTCGGCGGTGCCGGCGTAGGCCCAGTCCTGGTAGGAGGCCTCCGGGCCGCCGAAGTGCCCGTGGCTGCGCACCGCGAGGATCCCGACGACGACGTGGGCCATCCGCCAGGCGATGGTCGTGAACGGCGCGGGCACCGGCTCGGGGAAGGCGAAGTCCACCACGAACTCCCCGCCGCCCGCCTGCATCGGCGTGCGCTGCTCGCCCCGGGGATGGACTGTCCACGCGGACCCGCCCGTGGGGTCGAAGTGGTACTCCTCATCGGTCAGGCCCGCGAGGCGGGGCCGCAGCTGATGGGTCCAGTGCCACTCGATCTGGTCGGTGGCGCAGGCGGCGACGTCGAGGTCGGGCATGGCGGTTCCCTCCTGTTCGGGGCCCTGGGCGGGTGCGGGGCCGTGCAGCCAGTGTCCGCGCAGGAGCGGACAGATCCTGTCCGCTGGTGCGAGGACACTGGTGCCATGACCGATCCGACCCGTCGCGTCCTGCGCCTGCTCTCCCTGCTGCAGTCCCGCCCGGTGTGGACCGGGCCCGAGCTGGCCGCGGAGCTGGGCGTCACGGTCCGCTCCGTGCGCCGGGACGTCGACCGGCTGCGGGAGCTGGGCTATCCCGTGCCGGCGGACCGGGGGCACGGCGGCGGCTACCGCCTGGGGCGGGGCCGCCGGCTGCCGCCCCTGCTGCTCCAGCCGGAGGAGGCGGTGGCCGCGGCCGTGGGACTGCGGCTGGCGGCGGCCTCCGGGATCGACGGGCTGGGCGAGGCCGCGCTGCGGACGCTGACGACCCTGGACCAGCTGATGCCGCCGGGTCTGCGCGAGGAGGTCTCGGCCGTGGCCGGAGCGGTCGACGTCGTCGTCCCGCCCGGGCCGAGCGTGGACGCGGACGTCCTGGTCCTGCTGGCCCGGGCCGTGCGGACCCGGGTGCTGGTGCGGCTGGACTACGAGACCCGGGACGGCCGGCGCGCCGAGCGGCGGATCGAGCCGTACCGGGTGCTGTCCCTGGGCCGGCGCTGGTACCTGTTCGCCTGGGACGCGGACCGGGACGACTGGCGCACGTTCCGGCTGGACCGGATCCACGGCGCGCGCACCACCACGTTCCGGTTCGTCCCGCGCCCGGTGCCAGACGTGGAGGAGCACGTGCGCCGGTCGGTCACCACCTGGGCCTACGCGCACACCGTGCGGGTGCGCCTGCTCGTGCCGCTGGAGCGCGCCGGGGAGGTCGTCCCGCCGCAGGCGGGACGGCTCACGGCCGACGGCCCGGGCGCGTGCGTGCTCGAGGCGGGCGGGGACGACCTGGCCGGGATCGCCCTCCACCTGGTGCGGACCGGCTTCGAGCTGGAGGTCCTGGACCCTCCGGAGCTCACCGCGGTCCTGCAGGAGATGGGGCGGCGGATGCTACGGGCGGTCCCGGGACCCGGGTGAGGGCCCCGGGGGTCAGCCCTTGACGGACCAGAAGCGGCGGTCCCGGTCCCACTGCACCGTGCCGCCGTGGGCCTTGCGGAACTCCGCGAGGACCTCCTTGCTGATCGCGGTGTGCCCGTTCTCCAGGGTGCGGACCCACTCGGGCCCGAAGGTCTCCGGGATCTCCTGCACGGCCTGCTCCTGGGACAGCCGTCCCTCGGTGCGGATCCGGTCGACCATCCAGCCGGCGATGTCCTGTGCGCTCGTCATGCCTCGAGCCTACGCGGCTCCGGCGCCCCAGCCGCACCGGGGCTGCAGCGGATCCGGGGCCGCAGCAGCTCCGGGCCGCAGGACCCGGCCAGGGCCGGTCAGGCCAGCCGGACCACCGTGCGGGCGTCCGAGTCCCAGCGGCGCAGGGAGACCGCCCGCAGCGGCGCGGGGTGCGGCTCGAGGACGCCGAGGGCCACGGCCACCTGGTCCGGGCGCATCCGGCGGGCCAGGGTGATGTGCGGGGTCCAGGCCCCGGGGAAGGAGGTGCGGGCCTGCCCGGGCACGGTGCCGACGGCGTCGCAGACCCGCCGGTGGAGCTCGAGCAGCTCCGGGGTGGTCACCACCTGGCGGACCACCACGTAGCCGCCCCGCCCGGGACCGAACAGCAGCACCCCGGCGCTGGCCAGCGGCAGGTCGACGAACCCGGCGGCGGCGGCGACCCGCTCGTCGATCCCCGGGACCGTCTCCGGGGCCAGCGAGGGCGCGGCCACCACGGTGATGTGCGGGCGGTTGGACGGGGAGCGGTGCCGGCCGGAGCTGGGCAGGCCCGCCTCGATCAGCCGGTCCCAGTCGGCGCGCACGGACGCCTCGGCGTCCTCGCCGAGCAGCAGTTCCAGGCTGTGCACCGCCCACCTCCTCCGGGCGCGGACGGCCCGCTCCGGTGGACGCGAGTCTAGTCCGGTGCCGCAGCTCCCTGCCTATACTGGCGGCACGGCAACGGGAGGATCTCCATGACCGACATCGCCATCCGTTTCGAGGGTGCCGGCAAGACCTACCCGGACGGGACGACCGCCGTCGAGGCCCTCGACCTCGAGATCCCGCGGGGGTCGCTGACCGTCTTCGTGGGGCCGTCCGGCTGCGGGAAGACCACGTCCCTGCGGATGATCAACCGCATGGTGGAGCCCACTTCCGGCACCGTCACCGTGGAGGGCCGCGACATCACCTCCGTGCCGGCCCACGAGCTGCGCCGCTCCATGGGCTACGTCATGCAGCAGTCGGGCCTGATGCCGCACCGCACCGTGGTCGACAACATCGCGACCGTCCCCCGGCTCAACGGTGTGCCGAGGAAGCAGGCGCGCGAGCGGGCCCGGGAGCTGCTGACCACGGTCGGCCTCGACGCGGGGCTGGGCTCCCGCTATCCGTCCCAGCTCTCCGGCGGGCAGCAGCAGCGGGTGGGCGTCGCCCGGGCGCTCGCCGCCGATCCGCCGATCCTGCTCATGGACGAGCCGTTCTCCGCCGTGGACCCCGTGGTGCGCCAGGACCTGCAGCGGGAGCTGCTCGACCTCCAGCGCCGGCTGCACCGCACGGTCGTGTTCGTCACCCACGACATCGACGAGGCGGTCCTGCTCGGCAACAAGGTGGCCGTCTTCGCCACGGGCGGGCGCCTGGCCCAGTACGCCACCCCGGAGGAGCTGCTGCGGGCGCCGGCCGACGACTTCGTGGCCGACTTCGTGGGCCGCGACCGCGGCTTCCGCTCCCTCACCTTCGACTCGGCCCACGACATCCCGGTCCGCTCCGTGGCGGTCCTCCGCCCGGACGGCACCCCGGGCGTCGTCGGACCCGGCGACGGTCCTTTCCCCGGGGGGTGGACCCTGCGGGTCGACGACCACGGCGCCCCGCGCGGCTGGGTGCGCACCGGGGCCGAGGCCGACCCCGTGGTCGGGGGCACCCTGCACCGGCCCGGCGGCTCCCTGCGCAGCGCCCTGGACGCCGCCCTGTCCTCGCCCTCGGGGCTGGCCGTGGTGGTCGACGACGACGGGCGGGCGATCGGGGTCATGGAGCCCGGCGAGATCGTCGCCGCCGTCCAGGACGCCCGGCTCGGCGGGAGGACCCCGCGGTGAACTGGACGGCCCGGAACTGGCCCTACGTCCTGGAGCTCACGGGCGCGCACCTCGTCCAGTCGGTGCTCCCGCTGCTCCTCGGCGCCCTGATCGCGATCCCGGTGGCCCGGCTGGCCGCCCGCAACCGCACGCTGCGCCCGGTCTTCGTCACGGGCTCGTCCCTGCTCTACACGATCCCGTCCCTGACCCTGTTCGTGGTCCTGCCCCTGCTGCTGGGCACGCAGATCACCTCGGTGACGAACGTGATCGTGGCCCTGACGGTCTACGTGGTGGCCATCCTCGTCCGCTCCTCCGTGGACGCCTTCGAGTCCGTGGACCGGGACGTCCTGCAGGCCTCCACCGCCATGGGCTACCGCCCGCTGCGCCGGTTCTTCGCGGTGGAGCTGCCGCTCGCGGTGCCCGTCCTGATCGCCGGGCTGCGGGTCGCCTCCGTCAGCAACATCTCCATGGTCAGCGTGGGCGCGGTGATCGGCGTGCAGTCCCTCGGCACCCTGTTCACCGACGGGCTACGCCGCTCCATCCTCGAGGAGATCGTGGTCGGCATCGCCCTCACCGTGCTCCTGGCCGTGCTCCTCGACCTGGTGCTGCGCGGGACCGGGCACGCCCTGACCCGGTGGCAGCGGGCGGGCCGGGCCCGCACGCGCGTGCCGCGCGTGCGGAGAGGAGCCGTCGCATGAGCCTCTTCGGCACCGCCCTGTCCTGGCTGACGGACCCCGAGAACTGGTCCGGGGCCGCCGGCATCCCGGCCCGGTTGCTCGAGCACCTCGCCTACAGCGGCATCACCCTGGCCGTGGCCCTGGCCGTGGCGGTGCCGCTCGGTCTGTGGGTGGGCCACACCGGACGCGGCTCGGGCCTGGTCGTGGGTCTGACCGGTGCCCTGCGCGCCCTGCCCACCCTCGGGCTGCTGACCCTGTTCACCCTGCTGCTGGGCCTCGGGCTCGTGCCGCCGATCATCGCGCTGGTGCTGCTGGCGATCCCTCCGATCCTGTCGGGCACCTACGCCGGCATCGCGAACGTCTCCCCGGCCCTCAAGGACGCCGGGACGGCCATGGGCATGACCGGGGGGCAGGTGCTGACCCGCGTGGAGCTGCCCAACGCGCTGCCGGTGATCCTGGGCGGGATCCGCAACGCCGCCCTGCAGGTCGTGGCGACGGTGACCGTGGTCGCCTACATCAACCTCGGCGGGCTCGGCCGCTACCTCATCGACGGGCTCGCGGTGCGCGACTACTCGCGGATGCTGGGGTCCGTGGTGCTCGTGGCGGTCCTCGCGCTCGCCGTGGACGCCGCGCTCGCCGCGGCCCAGCGGCTGTCCACCTCACCGGGCCTTCGCCTGGCCTCTCCCTGACCGCCCGCCGTCCTCCGCCCGCACCGCCTGCACCGACCGTCCGACGACCGGCGGCATCCACCGCCTGCACCGACCACCTGCACCGACCGACAGGAGAACCACCATGACCACTGCTCCCGCTTCCCTCCGCCGCGCCGCCGGGCCGGCCCTGGGCGCCGCCCTGCTGCTGGGTCTGACGGCCTGCGGCTCCGGCGGCGATCCGCTCGCCGGGGGCGAGGAGACCTCCGCGGGGTCCTCGGAGACCGTGACCGTGGCTCCGCCGACTTCCCGGAGAGCGAGATCGTGGCCGAGCTCTACGCCGGCGCCCTCGAGTCCGCCGGGGTCCAGACGGAGACGTCCCTGGGGATCGGGGCCCGCGAGGCGTACGTCGGGGCCGTCCAGGACGGGTCCGTGGACGTCGTCCCGGACTACTCGGGCAACCTCCTGCTCTTCGCCGACCCCGAGGCCACCGCGAGCTCCGCCGAGGAGATCATGGACGCCCTGCCGGGCGCCCTCCCCGAGGGGCTCACCGTGCTGGAGCCCTCCGAGGCGCAGAACAAGGACGCGATGGTCGTCACGCCCGAGACCGCGGAGCAGTACGGCCTCACGAGCATCGCCGACATGGCGCAGGTGTGCGGTCAGCTGGTGATCGCCGGTCCGCCCGAGTTCGCCGAGCGCGCCTACGGCCTGGACGGCCTCGAGGAGAAGTACGGCTGCGTGCCGCAGTCGTTCGAGCCGATCAACGACGGCGGAGGGCCCCTCACCGTCGAGGCCCTGCTCAACGGTGACGTGGACGTCGCCGACATCTTCACGACCACACCGGCGATCGCCGACAACGACCTCGTGGTGCTGGAGGACCCGGAGAACAACTTCATCGCCCAGCAGGTCCTTCCGCTGGCTGCGGCCGACCGGCTGCCCCAGGAGGCCGTGGACGCCCTGAACGAGCTCTCCGGCAAGCTCACCACGGAGGACCTCATCGACCTGAACCGCAAGGTCAGCGGCGACCAGCCGATCAGCCCGGCGGACGCGGCACAGGAGTGGCTCTCCGCCAACGGCTACTGAGCCCGGCCGCGGCGGAACCACGTCTCCGCACAGCGGTGCGGGTGCCCGGTGGACACGCCGGTGCCCGGGGGTGGACCGCCCGGCACCGGCGTGTCCACCGCCGTGATCCCGGTGCCGGCGAGGGCGGGTGCCGCCGCACCGCCACCCGCCCTGCACAGGGTTCTCCACATGCGCGTCCCCCGGCCCGGCACCGCCGGATCCGCCGTCCGCCAGGGCGGACACGGCGGCAGCGGCCGGTTTTCCCCGCTGTCCCCAGAGTCCGTCCACACCTGTGGACAACTCTGTGCACAGGGATGTGGAGGGGTGTGCCGGTCATCCGCTGAAAACCCGGGAGCGCATCAGTATGCTGAGGTGCGGGCCGCCCCCTGCCGACGCGCGCGGGATGTGCCCGTGACCATCCGAGGGCTCGTCGTCAAGGAGGATCTCGAGTTCGGAGACCGCCCCGCCCAGGAGTGGACGACCGAAGGAGCAGTGTGCCGAACACCAGTCCGCCCGGGATCCCGGGTCTCTCGCACGAGAACCAGGCCCGTGTGATCACCGAGTGCGTGCGCCAGCAGGTGCGCGAACGCCGTCCGGCCGAACTGCCGGAGACCGGCTGGAAGGACTTCGACCGACGGTTCGACGAGCACTTCCCCCGGCTGACGCTGCTCTTCGCCGAGGTCTACGGCCACCGCGAGGACTTCCTGGAGCAGCTCACCGAGCTCGGCCTGCAGCTGGCGTGCTCCTGGGCCGAGCGCCCCGACGACCTCAAGGCCCTGGACGCACGCCGGGAGCAGGACCCGGCGTGGTTCGGCTCGCGGCAGATGCTCGGCGGCGTCTGCTACGTCGACCGGTACGCCGGGAACCTGCGGGGGATCCGCGAGCAGATCCCGTACTTCCAGGAACTGGGCCTGACCTACCTCCACCTGATGCCCCTGTTCGAGGCCCCGGAGGGCAACTCGGACGGCGGCTACGCGGTGTCGTCCTACCGCCGTGTGGACCCTCGCCTGGGGACCATGGAGGAGCTCGCCGAGCTGAGCCGGGAACTGCGCCGCCACGGCATCAGCCTGGTCCTCGACTTCGTCTTCAACCACACCTCCGACGAGCACGAGTGGGCCCGCCGGGCCGCGGCGGGGGAGACGGAGTACGAGGACTACTACTGGATCTTCCCGGACCGCACCGTCCCGGAGCAGTTCGAGCGCACCACCCGTGAGATCTTCCCGGACGACCATCCCGGCTCCTTCACCCGGGTCCGCGCCACCGAGGAGGACCCCCGGTGGGTGTGGAGCACGTTCTACTCCTTCCAGTGGGACCTCAACTACACCAACCCCGCGGTGTTCCGCGCCATGGCCGCGGAGATGCTCTTCCTCGCCGCCCAGGGCGTGGAGGTGCTGCGGATGGACGCGGTGGCGTTCATCTGGAAGCAGCTGGGCACCGCGTGCGAGTCCCTGCCGCAGGCCCACGTGCTGCTGCGCGCCTACAACGCGCTGTGCCGCATCGCCGCGCCGTCGGTGCTGTTCAAGTCCGAGGCGATCGTCCACCCGGACGAGGTGATCCGGTACGTCGAGCCCGGCCAGTGCCAGCTCTCCTACAACCCCCTGCAGATGGCACTGACCTGGGAGGCGATGGCCACCCGCGAGCCCAAGCTGCTGGCCCAGGCCCTCGCGGAGCGCCACGCCCTGCCGCCGGGCACCGCGTGGGTGGACTACGTGCGGGGCCACGACGACATCGGGTGGACGTTCTCCGACGAGGACGCGGCCCGGCTCGGTGTCGACGGCCACGACCACCGCCGGTTCCTCAACGCCTTCTACACCGGCCGGCACCCCGGCAGCTTCGCCGACGGAGTGCCGTTCCAGGAGAATCCGCGCACCGGCGACTGCCGCGTGTGCGGGACCACCGCGTCCCTGCTCGGTCTCGCGGAGGACCCCGGTGCCGCGGTGGACCGGATCCTGCTCGCGCACTCCGTCGCGATGAGCACCGGCGGCGTCCCGCTGCTGTACCTGGGCGACGAGGTCGGCCAGCTCAACGACCCCGCGTGGGCCGAGGACCCGGCCCACGCCGGTGACGCCCGATGGGTGCACCGGCCGCCGCGGCCCGTCCGGGACTACGAGCGGCGCCACGAGCTCTTCTCCGTGCAGGGCCGGATCTTCGGCGGCATCCGCCGGATGGTCGAGCTGCGCCGCGGCGCCCCGGAGTTCGACGGCAACGCCTCATCCCCTTCGACACGCGCAACCCGCACGTGCTGGGCTACCAGCGCCCGGGCGGCAACACGATGATCCTGTGCCTGGCCAACTTCTCCGACTGGTCCCAGTTCGTCACGGGCGAGACCCTCTCGGGATTCCTGCACCAGGCCGTGGAGCTGCACGGCAACACCGAGCTCGACCTGCGCCACGGCCTCCTGATCGACGCTCACGGGTTCCTCTGGATCCGTGTGGTCCCGAAGCGCTGACCCGTGGGGGCCTGGGTCGTGCTCGTCCTCTCGGGGGTCCTGGAGGCGGTGTGGGCCTCCGCGCTCGCCGCCTCGGACGGCTTCCGCCGCCCGGTCCCGGTCGCGGTGTTCGTGGTGACGGCGGCCCTGAGCCTGTTCGGTCTCGCCCACGCCATGACGAGCCTGCCCACGGGCACGGCCTACGCGGTGTGGGTGGGCATCGGAGGAGCCCTCACCGTGGCCTGGTCCATGCTCACCGGCCGGGAGGCCGCCACCGCCTTCAAGGTCCTGCTCGTGCTCGGGATCATCGGCTGCGTGATCGGACTGCGGCTTGTCGCCTGAACCTCCGCTGACCGGCCGCACGTCGTCGCCCGCCCCGTCCCCGCGCTCTCCCGCCGCGTCGCCGGACGCGGCGGCGCGGCGGTCCCGGGCGTGGGCGCTGCTGCTCCTGAGCGGGGTCCTGGAGGCCGTCTGGGCCACGGCCCTGGGCGCCGCGGAGGGACTCACCCGCCTCGGCCCCACCGTGCTCTTCGCGGTGGCGCTGGTGCTGAGCATGATCACCCTGGCCCGCGCCGCCCGGGTCGTGCCGATGGGCACCGCCTACGCGGTGTGGACCGGGATCGGTGCCGTGCTCACGGTCGCGTGGGCGGCCGGCACCGGGCAGGAGCAGATGTCCTGGCTCAAGGCCCTCTTCCTGGCCGGCATCGTCGCGTGCGTGGCCGGGCTGCACGCCGCCGACCGGCCACGCAGGGGGCGCGCCCGGTGACCCCGCCGGGGGAGCGGGCCCCGGGGCCGAACCTCATGCTCGTGCTCACGGCCACGATGGCGGTGGGCCCGCTGCTGACGCACAGCCTCTCCGCGATGAGCCCCCTGGTGATCCAGGACCTCCGGCTCACGGAGGCGCAGTTCGGGCTGCTCGCCACCGTGACCTTCTTCGTCGCCGCCGTCACCGCCGTGCGGACCGGCCGATGGGCGGACCGGCTGGGCGCGCGCACCCTGCTGGCCGTGATGTTCGGCGGGGCCGTCCTGGCCATGCTCCTCGCCGCCGTCGCACCGGACTACACCGTGCTGCTGCTGGCCATGGTGCTCTCCGGCCTCGGCCAGGTCATGGCCAATCCGGCCACCAACCGGCTCATCCGCCTGCACGTGCCCGCCCACCGGCGTGCGAGCTGGCTCGGCGTCAAGCAGGCCGGGGTGCAGGTCGCCCAGCTGGTGGCCGGGCTGACCTTTCCCGCGCTCGGACTGCTCCTGGGCTGGCGCACCGCCGTGGCCGTGGCCGCCGGAGCCGTCCTGCTCCTGCTCGTGCACGGGTGGTGCACCGTCCCGGAGAACCACGCCGGTGACAGACCGGCCCCGGTGTCCCGGCCAGAGCCGTCGTCCCCCCACCCGCCGGGACGGACCGGGGGCCGCCCGCCGATGCCCGGCGTCGTGCGCGCGTACGCGGCCGCGGCGGCGCTGACCGGCCTGGGGGCGCAGGCGGCCAACGTCTACCTGCCGCTCTACGCCCACCGGGAACTGGGCCTCGACGTCGTCGCGGCCGGGGCCACGGTCTCGGTCGCCGCGCTGGTGGGCATCGCCTCGCGCGTGCTGTGGGCGCGGGTGATGGACCGGCCGGGCGCCGACGGATTCGTCCTGCTCGCCGGCATGGCCCTGGGGGCGGCCGTGAGCGCGGGCCTGCTGGTGCTGGCTCCCCTGCATCCGGCACTGGCGTGGGCGGTGTGGCCGGCCGCGGTGCTGCACGGCGGGGCGGCACTCGCGGTCAGCGTGATCGTCATGTCCGGGGCGATGCGAGCCGTGCCGGCGGAACGGGTGGGTGCCTCCACCGGTGTGGTCACCATGGGTCTCTACGCCGGGTTCTGCTCCGGACCGCTGGTCATGGGCGTGCTGCTGCAGTTCACCGGCTCCTTCGCCGTGGGCTGGGCGCTGGTGCTCGTCTGCTACCTCGCCTGTGGACTGCTCTCCGTGCTCGTCCGCCGACGCTCCCGGTCGCGGGCCGGGTCGGCCGCCGGGACCCCGCGCCTGGGTCCCCGCCGCTGACCGCGGCTGCTCCCGCCGCTCCGCCCCGACGCCGGGACACCGGGACGCCGGGACGCCCGGATCCGGGAAGGAGGCCGGCGTCCCGGTCCGGGCAGACCGAAAAGACGCTGTACGACCCTCCATGACCTCCGGAGTCCGGGGTTCTCAACATCTTCTCCACAGGCGTTGTCCACAGCGTGGATAACTTCCACCGGTGGAATTACGCGTGGGGAGCGTCCCAGGGCCCTGCTCCGACGTGCATTTCCACTCCCGGACGAGGAGCAGGCGTACGCGTGTTCGAATTTTGCACACGCTCGTCCACACCTGTGGACAAGTTTCTCCACCGGGTGTGCACGAGAACTGGCCCCACTGTCCGACCCATCGCTAAAGTAAATGTCTGTGCATGGATAGAGGCTCCCACCCATGCCTCCGGGCCCGCACGGCGGCGTTCCGGGCCCTGGGACCGGCATGGAGGTTGGAATGGCACTCGGCCCGGCATCGTTCCGCGTGGACGCCCAGGCGGTGATCGGCGTCGACCCCTGTGTGGTGGAGCGCTTCCTGCTCGACAGCGGCTGCTTCCCTCTGTGGCACCGGGTGTGGCCGGGTGCCCACCATCAGCACACCGGTGCTGCAGACCGGGACCTCCGTGGAGTTCTTCGGCCGTGTCGGCCCGCTCCGCTTCCCCTACGTCACGATCGTCTCCGCACAGGAACCGGGGCGGAAGCTGGCGCTCCGGACCACCCGGGGGATCGTGGATCTCCTGGCGGTCACCACGTGGGCGGCGGTGGACGGGGGCACCGAGGTGCGGACCACCGTCGACGGCCGGCTCACCGCGGCGAGGGCCGGCCTCGCCGCGTGGGCCGAGCGGATCGTGCGCCGCAACCTGGGCGCCGAGCTCGGGGACCTCAAACGGCTGCTGGAGACGGGGCAGTTCGAGTTCACCGTGCCGTCCCAGCTCACGGCGCACCCGCCCCGCTGCACGCTCGAGACCCCACCCGACTTCTTCTGAGCCCCGGCACGGCGCGCCCGCGGGCACCGTACGCTGGTGGCGGAACCTCCTTGACCCCTGCGCGCGCGCGGGACGAGTGTGGAACCACACGACAGCTATCGAAAGGTTTCTCCTATGGCCGAGAAGTACACCCTTCCCGATCTCCCCTACGACTACGCGGCGCTCGAGCCCCACATCTCCGCGAAGATCATGGAGCTGCACCACGACAAGCACCACGCCACCTACGTGGCCGGTGCGAACACGGCCCTCGAGAAGATGGCCGAGGCCCGCGCCAACGACGACGGCGCCGGTGCGGCGAAGCTGTCCAAGGACCTCCAGTTCAACCTCGGCGGCCACGTCAACCACTCGATCTTCTGGAACAACCTCTCCCCGGAGGGCGGCGACAAGCCGACCGGTGAGCTGGCCGCGGCGATCGACGACCACTTCGGGTCCTTCGACGCCTTCCGCGCCCACTTCACCTCCGCGGCGACCACGATCCAGGGCTCCGGCTGGGCGATCCTCGCCTTCGAGCCCATCGGCGGCAACCTCGTCATCGAGCAGATGTACGACCAGCAGAACGGCGTGCCCGTCGCCACGATCCCGCTGCTGCAGCTGGACATGTGGGAGCACGCCTTCTACCTCGACTACCAGAACGTCAAGGCCGACTACGTCAAGGCCTTCTGGAACATCGTGAACTGGGCCGACGTCCAGCAGCGCTTCGAGAAGGCGCGCACCGGAGGCACGTCGATCGTCTGATCCCCACCCCGCTCGGTCGGCGCGGAGCGCGCCGCCCACCGCGAGCAGGACCCCCGGACCGCACGGTCCGGGGGTCCTGTGCTGTCTGCGCGGCCCCGGCCGGGCCCACGGACCCCGGCCGGGCTCCGCCTCTCCCGCCGGAGGCGCGCCCCGCGGCCGGTCGTCCCCGGGCGCGGCCGCACGGCCGGGCATGTCGTCCCATGTCATGGCGGGGTCACAGGTCGATCACGGAACTCGATCCACCCCCGCCCATCCATTAGCGTTCGGAAAGGCGCCGGGGGAGCGGCGCCGGGGACCAGGGGAGACGGGGCGGCACATGCAGAAGGTCATCGCGGTACTGGCGGCCCTGGCGGGGGTGGCCCTCGGGGCGGCGGCGCCGCCGTGGGCGGACGCGGGACTGCGCGAGGACGGCACGGGGTTCGTGACCGGGAACGCCGTCCGGGCCGCGCTGGGCTGGGACGACGCGACCCTGCGGGCCGAAGCCCCGTCGCTGGAGTTCGTCGCCGAGTCCGAGTCGGTCACCGGCATCTCCTGGTCGTGCGTCCACACCGGGACGGCGGAGGTCGTCCCGCAGCGGACGGACCTGGTCGTCACCGAGTCCCGGGCGGTCACGAGCCGGCCGCAGACCACGTGGTGGGGGGCGGTCACCGGCTTCCGGCTGCAGGGCTTCGACGGCCGCGGCGCCTCGAGTGCCGTGCCCGAGGGGCCGGCTCCCGGCTCCTGTCCCACGGGTCCGTGGTCACCGGTCGAGGGCAGCACGCGGACCGTGGAGACGACCGGCGAACCGGTGCTCATGGTGCGCCACGACGGGGCGCAGCACCCGGTGCCGGTGGGCTCAGCCGCGGGCTCAGCCGTGCGGTGAGCCCAGTCGTCGCACGACGTCCCGCGTGGCCGCGACGATCCCGTCCACCTGCTCCGGCGTGATGTCGGCGGAGAGGGTGAAGCGCACCGCGGTGGTGGCGACCTCCGGCGGGTAGCCCATCGCCGTGAGCACGTGCGAGGGCGCGGTGTCCCCGGCCGAGCAGGCCGACCCCGAGGAGACGAGCAGCCCCCGCGACTCCAGGTCCACCAGGACCGTCTCGCCGTTGACCCCGGGGAAGCAGAAGGACGCGTGCCCGGGCAACCGGGACTCCGGGTGCTCCCGCGGGTCGGGGCCGGTCAGGAGGGCCGTGGGCACCTCGGCCAGGACCCCGGTGATCAGCCGGTCCCGCAGCCCGGCCAGGCGCACCGCCTTCGCCGGCCGCTCCTCGGCGGACAGCCGCAGGGCCGTGGCGAGACCGACGGCGCCCGCCACGTCGGAGGTGCCCGAACGCCGGCCGCGCTCGTGCCCGCCTCCGCTCATCAGAGGGCGCAGGGGCGTGCCCCGGCGCACGTAGAGCGCTCCGACGCCCTTCGGCGCCCCGATCTTGTGCCCCGCGAGGCTCAGCGCCGCCACGTCGAGCGCTTGTACGTCCAGCTCCAGCGACCCGGCCGCCTGGACCGCATCCGTATGGAACGGGACTCCCCGAGCCCGAGCCACCGCAGCCAGCTCGGCGACCGCCTGGACCGCACCCGTCTCGTTGTTCGCATGCATCACGGATACCACCGCCGTGCCCGGACGAACAGCCCCGGCCAGGTCGGCGGGGTCGACGAGGCCCTCGGCCGAGACGCCCAGCTCGGTCACCTCGAAGCCGTCCCAGCGGGCCAGGTCGCGCCCGGAGTCCAGCACGGCGTGGTGCTCCACGGCGCTCGTCACCACGTGGGTCGTCGAGGCGTCCCGGTCCCGGCGGGCCAGGGCGATGCCCTTGACCGCCAGGTTGTCCGCCTCGGTCCCCCCTGAGGTGAAGACCACCTCCGCGGGCCGGCAGTTGAGCACCTCGGCCACGGCCTGCCGAGCCGCGTCCAGCCCGGCCCGTGCCCGGCGGCCCACCTCGTGGTGGCTGGAGGCGTTGCCGAACTCCTGGGTGAGGTAGGGCCACATGGCCTCCAGGACCTCACGCCGCACGGGAGTGGTCGCGGCCGCGTCGAGGTACAGCACGGTCAGCCCTCCCGGACGTCCAGGACGACGTCGAGTCCCAGGTCCAGATTGCGGGCCGAGTGGGTGAGCGCGCCCACCGAGATGACGTCGACCCCGGTGGCGGCGATCTCCCCGACGGTCTCCAGACTCACCCCGCCGGAGGCTCCACCGTCGCGCGGCCGTCGATGATCGCCACGCCGCTCACGAGGTCGTCCACCGAGAAGTTGTCCAGCAGCACGGTGTCCGCGCCTCCGGCCAGTACGGCCTCGATCTGGTCCAGCCGGTCGACCTCGACCTCGAGGTGCACCGTGTGGGGCAGACGACGGCGCAGCTGCCGCAGCGCGCCGGTCAGGTCGGTCCCGTCGGCGGTGAGCAGCGCCAGGTGGTTGTCCTTGGCCATCACGGCGTCGGAGAGCGAGTGCCGGTGGTTGTGCCCGCCGCCGCTGCGCACGGCGTGCTTCTCCAGCGCCCGGAGCCCCGGGGTGGTCTTGCGGGTGTCCGCCACCCGGGTCCGGGTGATCGTGCCGGGCGGGAGGTTCGCCGCCTGCTCGACGCGGGAGACGGTCTCCTCGACGGCGGCGACGTAGCGGGCCGTCAGCGTGGCGATCCCGCACATCCGCTGGGTGAGGTTCAGGGCCACGCGCTCGCCGGTCAGCACGGACCGGGCGGGGCCGGCCACCACGGCCAGCGTGTCCCCCGCGGCGAAGGAGTCCCCGTCGGCGGGGATCAGCTCCACGGCCACGGCAGGGTCCACGGCGGCGAACGCCGCGGCGAAGACCTGGCCGCCGGAGAAGACGCCGTCCTCGCGCGCGACGAGCTCGGCCCGCGCGAGGGCGGTGGCGGGAATGAGCAGCTCGGACGTGATGTCGCCCCAGGGCGCGTCCTCGGCGAGGCCCCGTTCCACGACCTCGGTGATGGCGGCTCGGGTCAGCATGCGGAGATCCTCTCGAACATGTCGTTGTGCGTATATGAACTCGGAGTGGTCAGATGGCCGTTGCGGGGTGCCGACCGCGCCCGGCGCCAGAAGGTGCGCCCGGCGCGGGCGGGCTCGGGAACCGGGCAGTCCTCCCGGAAGTGGGCGCCCCGGGACTCGGTGCGGTGCAGGGCCGCGGCGGCCACGGCGCGTCCCACGGTGAGCAGGTTCCGGTCCTCGACCGCGGGGCGGGAGAGCGCGCCCGGCGGCCGGAGCGCGGCCAGCCGGTGGACCAGCGCCTCGAGGCCGGAGCCGTCCCGCAGGACGCCGGCGCCGGCCCACATCGCGGCCTGGAAGGCCTGCCGGTCGAACGGCACGCCCGCCCCGGCGGGGTCCGGCAGGGTCAGCACGCCACCGGGCGCGAGCCGGGCGGGGTGCCGCCGGACACCGCGGGTCGGAGCGGGATGCGTCCGGTCGGTGCCGTCGGCCCGGAGGTCCGCGGTCGCCGCGGCGCCCGCCCGGGTCGGGCGCGGCCGGGTCCAGTGCGGCCGACGGACGTCGTCGGGCCGCAGGTCCCCGGCCAGGGCCTCGGCGGTGCGGGCACCGAACACGGCGCCCTCCAGCAGCGAGTTGGAGGCCAGCCGGTTGGCGCCGTGCACGCCCGTGGCCGCGCACTCGCCCACGGCGTACAGGCCCGGGACGCTCGTGCGGCCGCGGTCGTCGGTCGCGATCCCGCCCATCAGGTAGTGCGCCGCCGGGGTGACGGGCACCGGTTCCCGGGACCAGTCCAGGCCGTGCGCCCGCACGGCGGCGTCGATCGTGGGGAAGCGGCGCGCCAGGTGCTCGGCGGTGTCCGGCTCCGCGTGCCCGGCGCCGGCCGGAGCGGTCATGGCGGTGCAGTCGAGCAGCACCGGCAGGCCTCCCTGGGCGAGCGACCGGCGGACGATCTCCCGGGCCACCACGTCCCGCGGGGCGAGCTCGGCGAGCGGGTGCGCGCCCTCCAGGAAGCGCCGTCCGGTGGCGTCCCGCAGCACCGCCCCTTCACCGCGCACGGCCTCGGAGACCAGGAAGCAACCGGGAGCGGCGAGGGCGGTGGGGTGGAACTGCACGAACTCGAGGTCCGCGACGACGGCTCCCGCGCGCAGGGCCGCGGCGATGCCGTCGCCCGTGGCCACCGCGGGATTGGTGGTGTGGGGATAGAGCTGCCCGGCACCGCCGGTGGCCAGCACCACGGCGTCCGCCCGCAGCTCGCGCAGCCGGTCGCCGTCGAGGACGAGCGCCCCCCGTACGCTCCCGTGGTGGTCCGCGACCAGGTCCACGAGCATCGTGTGCCGGAGGACGTCCAGGCGCCCGGAGGCCTCGGCGTCCAGCGTCGCCGCCACGAGGGCGCGCTGGATCTCCCGCCCGGTCGCGTCCCCGCCGGCGTGCAGGATGCGGGGCACGGAGTGGGCACCCTCGAGGCCCTCGACCCACGGGGAGTCCGGGCCGTCAGCGCGGTCGAACGCGACGCCGTGCTGCACCAGGGCGGTGACGGCGGCGGCCGAGTCCTGCACGAGCACGCGCACGGCGTCGTCGTCGCAGGTGCCGGCCCCGGCTCCGAGGGTGTCCCGGACGTGCAGGGCCACGGAGTCCCGGACCTGCCCGCCTGGCAGGTCCGCCGTCATGGCGGCGATGCCGCCCTGGGCTCGGACGGTGTTCGTCTCGTCCAGGACGTCCTTGCTCAGCAGCACCACGTCGAGCCCGCGGCCGGCGGCCGCGAGGGCGGTGGTGAGCCCGGCGATGCCGCTGCCCACCACGAGCACGCGCGGGAACGGGGGCGTGCTCACCGCGGAAGCGCCGCCAGCATGCGCTCGAGCGCCACCTCGGCGTCCCGAGCGGTCGCGGCGTCCACCGCGATCCGGTTGATCACCCGGCCGGCCACGAGCTCCTCGAGCACCCAGGCGAGATAGCCGGGGTGGATCCGGTACATCGTGGAGCACGGGCAGATCACCGGGTCCAGGCAGAAGATGGTGTGCTCGGGGTGCTCGTCGGCGAGCCGGTTGACCAGGTTGATCTCGGTGCCGATCGCGAAGGTGCTGCCGGGCTCGGCGGCCTCGACCGCCTTGCGGATGTGGTCCGTGGAGCCGGACTCGTCCGCGGCGTCGACCACGGGCATGGGGCACTCCGGGTGCACGATCACCCGCACGTCCGGGTGCTCGGCGCGGGCCTGCTCGATCTGGGCCACGGTGAAGCGGCGGTGCACCGAGCAGAAGCCGTGCCACAGGATGACCTTGGCGTCGGCCAGCTGGTCCGCGGTGCTGCCGCCCAGGTCGTGGCGGGGGTTCCACATCGGCATCTGCTCCAGCGGGATCCCCATGGCCTTGGCGGTGTTGCGGCCCAGGTGCTGGTCCGGGAAGAAGAGCACCCGCCGGCCGCGCTGGAACGCCCACTCCAGCACGGTGGCGGCGTTGGAGGAGGTGCAGACGATGCCGCCGTGGCGGCCGCAGAACGCCTTGAGCGCCGCGGACGAGTTCATGTAGGTCACCGGGATCACGCTCTGCCGACCGTCGTCGTCGGTCTCCCCGAGCACGTCCATGAGCTGCTCCCAGGCCTCCTCGACGGAGTCCTCGTCGGCCATGTCCGCCATGGAGCAGCCGGCGGCGAGGTTGGGCAGGATCACGGACTGGTGGTCGCCGGAGAGGATGTCGGCGGTCTCGGCCATGAAGTGCACGCCGCAGAAGACGATGGCCTCCGCCTCGGGGCGGCTGCGCGCGGCGCGGGCCAGCTGGAAGGAGTCGCCGAGGAAGTCGGCGTGCTTGACCACCTCGTCGCGCTGGTAGAAGTGGCCGAGCACCACCACGCGGTCGCCGAGGGTGGCCTTGGCGGCGGCGATGCGGCGGTCGAGCTCCTCCGCGGACGCCTGCTGGTACTCGGCGGGGATGACCGGCTGGGCGGGCGAGCCGGCGGGCACGGCGTCGTCCTGGGACGCGCCGGGGCCGTAGCCGGCCGAGACGGTGGGGGCGAAGTCCCACGGGCTCGTCCCGAGGGCGGTGCTGCACGTGCTCGGGGCCGGGGTGGCGCCGGGCAGGTTCGCGGGCTTCTCGGTCAGCAGGTCGATGCGGGTGGCGACGGAGGTCATGTCTGCTCCTGGGTGCTGCGGCCGGCCGGGGTGCGGTCGGCGAGGTCGAGGTCGGAGTCGTGGCGGTAGAGCCGGGGCGGGCGGTGCCGGGTGCCCTCCAGGCGGGTGCCGGTGTCGAGGACGGCGCCGGAGGCCAGCACCTGGCGCCGGAAGTTGGCGGGGTCCAGGACGGTGCCGAGGATGGCCTCGTGCACCTCCCGGAGCTCGGCGAGGGTGAACGTCTCGCCGAGGAACGAGTGGGCCACGCGGCTGTAGGTGATCTTGTTGCGCAGCCGGTAGATCGCGTAGTCCACGATGTCGCTGTGGTCGAAGGCCAGCGGCGGCAGGTCCGCCACGCGCATCCACGTGACGTTGAGGTCGACGTGCAGGTCGGCGGCCTGGTCGGCGCGGATCGAGGCCCAGTAGACGATCGAGACCACCCGTTCCTCGGCGCTGGCCGAGCGGGTGAGCCCGCCGAAGGCGTAGAGCTGCTCGAGGTAGCCCGGTTGCAGGCCGGTGGTGAGCTGCAGGGAGCGGGCGGCGGAGGCCTCGAGGTCCTCGTGCTCCTGGAGCGGTCCGCCGGGCAGGGCCCACATGCCCCGGAAGGGGTCACGGATGCGGCGGACCAGGGGCAGCCAGAGCTCCTTGCGGCCGTCGGGTCCGGTGTCCCGGGCGGCGAAGATGACGGTCGACACGGCCAGGGCCACGTTCTGCGCGGTCAACATCACCTCCAAGCACCTCGAACCTTCAGGTTGCAGTGACTATAACACCGTTCTGGTCAGTCTGACGTTAACGGAGCTGTGACCATATCGCTCCTGACCAGGCCGCATGCAAACGCGTCTTGATTGCCTCCACAGGGGTTGCTCGAGCACAGCGCGCGCGGTCTAGCATCTGACCCATCCGACCGGGGCGTCCGGCCACGGCACAGCGAAGCGGGGAATCCATGGTGCGGTCCTGTCCACTCCCGGCGGCAGCCGGCGGAGCCCTCCTCGTGGCCCTCGTCCTCACCGGCTGCGTCCCCGACGACGACGGCGCCGCGGCGTCGCCTTCCAGCCCGGCATCGGCAGGTGTCGCCGCGGAGGAGACGGGCGGTGGTTCGCCGCCACCGTCGTCCACGTCCGGCCCCGCCGACGCGTCCGCCGAGTACGTGCCCGCCTCGCTGGACGGGCCGGCGCAGAACGTGCCGAAACCGGTCATGCCCGAGCTCGCGCGGGAGGAGTCCCGGGAGGGGGCGCAGGCATTCCTCGACTACTGGTCCGACGCGATGTGGTACGCGAATCAAACCGGCGATACAACGTATGTGCGTGCCATAGTGAGTGAATCGTGTGAAGTGTGTATCGACCAGTTCAATGTAGTCGAAGATGTTTATGAGCAAGGGGCGTGGTTTGTCGGAGGCAGGGAAAGCATATTATTGCAGGAATCGGTTATCACACCAACGAGTGACGGAGTTTACAAGCCTATTGCTTTGTCTGATTCCGAAGGCATAAAGCTGGTTGAACAGGGGCGGGTGACTTATGAGGCTCAGCCGCGAACGGGGAAGGGAGATCCATTTCCGATCTACCTTGACTTCGACCAGGATGCTTGGATCTACATCACTGCGGCAAATATGCCCGGAGTAGGCGTGTCAGATGAATAGACCTTTTCATGTCTGGGTTCTCTTGATGGGCCTCATGTGTATTCCTGTCGATTTAGCCTCGGCGAACTCTGCACCTCCGTCAGAACTGGCAGATCGAGTATCTCGGGCAGGGAGCGGTCATTCCGTTCCCAGTCAGCGCGGCGTAGACCTGTCGAGGGAGACGACGGCTGTTGCGGACGGAAATAAGATGAAATTGGAAGTCAGAATCGAGGAGGGGCCCCCGGTTGTCGCCGACAGCAGCGAAGAGGCCGTAGTCGCAGTGGGAGCCGGCCCGGTCGCCTATGACCCCGACGAAGATCCTGCCTTCCAGAAAGCGCTCCGCCAGTACCTGAGCGACCAAGGGATCGACCGGCCGTTCAACCCGGACACGATCGCGCAGTCGAAGTCGCAGACGTTCGGCCTGCAGAACCCGTGCACCAACCGGAGGGGCGCGGTCCTCGACGACTGCCTCGCCGAGCGGGTCTGCACCACGGACGGGGGTGGCGAAGGCGTCTACATGAACGTCGTCGTGCGCCAGGGGGAGGGCCCCAGCACACCGTGGGGAGAGCCCATGTGCGTGGCGGCCGCCGAGGCGGAGGGCGACGAGGAGATCGTGGAGCTGCCGACCTTCACCCTGCAGGATTTCAGGACGCTCGCCGTCGCGCCTGCGGCCAGCGCGGTCCAGCCGGCGCCGGACACCTTGAAGGGCATGCACACCAATGTCTACGCGGAGGCCCAGGGCCAGCAGTTCGCGACCGAACTGGGTGGTTTCCCCGTGCAGGTGCGTGCCGTCCCGGTGCAGTACGCCTGGGACTACGGGGACGGGGGCGCGCTCGGGCCCACCGAGCTGAGCGGCGCCCCGCTCGAAGAGGGGGCGTGGGACGTCGAGACCGACACGAGCCACGTCTACACCGAGACCGGGGACTACGCGGTCACGCTGACCACCTGGTTCTACGGCGAGTACTCCGTGGCGGGTGGGCCGTGGTTGCCCGTGGCCGGGTTGAACGACGTCGCGAGCGCCCCCGTCCCGATCAGCGTCTGGCGCTCCACGGTGCGCAACTACGCGGACGACTGCCTGCAGAACCCGCAGGGCGCCGGCTGCTGATTCCAGATCCGAGACGGGTCGCCGCCCCACGGCCGGATCACCGCGGCCGTGGGGCGTCCGCTGCTAGGCCCGCGCGCGGAAGCGCTCGAGCAGGTCGAGGTCGATGCCCGCGTGCCGCCGCGCCAGGTGCCCGGCGGCATCGGCGTCACGGGCGGTGATCAGTGCCACCAGCTGTTCGTGGTCCTGCAGGGCGCGCTCTTCCATGTCGGCCTGGTCCTGAGGATCGCCCCACAGGTGCACCGGCGCCGAGAGGGCGAGCTGCTGCTCGGCCCGGAAGAGGATGTCGGCCAGCACCGGGTTGCCGGCGGCCTCTGCGATCGCGAGGTGGAGAGCGGCGTCGGCGGCCTGCTTGGCGCGCCCGGACGGTGCGGCGCGGAACTCCTCGAGCCGCTCGTGCAGCAGGTGCACGTGCTCCTCGGTGCGGTTCTCGGCAGCGGCGCGCACGATCGTGTCCTGGAGGCGGCACATCGCATCGGAGGCGTGCACCAGGTCCTGCCAGGACGTGCCCAGGACACGGACCGCGACGTCGCGGAACTGCTCGTGGGAGTTGCCGGTCTCGGCCACGAAGGAGCCACCCGTCCTGCCGAGACGCTTGATGAGCACGCCGGTCTCCTCGAGCTGGGCCATGGCCTCGCGGAGGGTGGCCCGGCTGACTCCGAGGGTCTGCGCCAGGTCACGCTCGGGGGGCAGCTTGGTGCCAGGAAGGTACTGGCCGACCGCGATGGCAGTGATCAGGCGCTCGCGGACCGCGTCCGCTTTGCACTGCGGGGCCAGTGGCCTGTCCAGGGGGCCGGGGGCGCCCGGGCTGGATCCGGTCATGCCACCTCTTTCAGGGCTCGATGCTCGACGGAACACAGATTTAACAAAAAGGTCTACTTTTCAGACCTTTTGGTGGCTACGATGACCGCAACGAAAGGAGGGACGCTGTGTCTGTTGTCACCTCACTGGACGTTCCGTTCACCGACGGGTCCACCTGGGTCCAGGTTACGACCCCGGATGCTCCCCGACCGGGGGCCCTCCCACTGGTCGTCCTGCATGGAGGGCCAGGCTTCTGTCACGACTACCTGCGCAGCCTCTCCGCGCTCGCGGACGAGACCGGCCGGACGGTTGTCCTGTACGACCAGTTCGGGTGCGGCCGATCCTCCCACCGCCCGGAAGCTTCCCCGGACTTCTGGACTCCCCAGCTGTTCGTGGACGAGTTCTTCACGGTGATCGATCATCTCGGTCTGGAGGCCTACCACGTGCTCGGGCAGTCCTGGGGCGGGATGCTCGGGGCCGAGATCGCCGTGCGTCGTCCCCAGGGCCTGGCAGGTCTCGCAATCTGCAACTCTCCGGCCTCCATGGAGCTGTGGGCGCAGGCGGCTGAGCGCCTGCGGGCCGACCTGCCCGACGACGTCCGCACTGCGCTGGAGTCCCACGAGGCGACCGGGGCCTTCGACCACCCTGACTATGTCACGGCCACCAAGGAGTACGACCGCCGCCACGTGCATCGGACGGCGGAGGTGCCCGAGGACTATCTGGACTCGGAGCGCCTCGTGGAGCAGGACCCGACCGTCTACCACACCATGAACGGCCCCAACGAGTTCCATGTCATCGGGACCCTGCGGAACTGGTCGATCATCGACCGTCTTGCTTCCGTCGACGCGCCCACTCTCGTGGTCGCCGGGGAGTTCGACGAGGCAGCTCCCGAGACGTGGGCACCGTTCGTCGAGCGCATCCCAGATGTTCGTTCGCACGTGTTCGCCGGGGCGAGCCACTGCACGCACCTCGAGCAACCACAGGAGTTCCGGGCGCTGATCGCCGAGTTCCTGAAGGAGCACGACGCGCCCCCGGAGTGATCCTCCGCCCGTTGCTCAGCGGTTCTCCGCACACCTCTTCCTGTTCTTCCTCGTACTCCTCCTCTGTTCTAGGAGCCTGCCGTGTCCGAACCCGTCATCTCCACCGCGCTCTCCTCGCAGCAGCAGCTCGAGCGCCTCGGCTACAAGCAGGAGCTCAGCCGCTCCGTCACCACCTTCGACCTCCTCGTCTACGGCCTGATCTTCATGGTTCCGATCGCTCCTTGGGCGATCTTCGGCACCGTCTACAACGAGGCCCAGGGCATGGTGCCGCTGGTCTACCTCGTCGGACTGGTCGCCATGATCTTCACGGCGCTGTCCTACGCCCAGATGGCCAAGGCCATCCCGCTCGCCGGATCCGTCTTCTCGTACGTCGGCAAGGGGATCCACCCCAACCTGGGCTTCTTCGCCGGCTGGCTCATGCTCCTGGACTACCTCCTGGTGCCCACGCTGCTGTACGTCTTCGCCGCGGAATCCATGATCGGCATCTTTCCCGGCAGCGAGCGCTGGATGTGGGCGCTGCTCTTCGTGGCCGTCAACGTGGTGATCAACATGTCGGGAGTCAGCTCACTGAAGTGGATGAACCGGGTCTTCCTCGTCATGGAGCTCGCCTTCATCGTGGCCTTCTTCGTGATCGGCATCCGTGCCCTGACCGACGGGGCGACTCCGGGCTCCTCGTTCAGCATCACGCCGCTGTGGGATCCCGCGACCGTCAGCGCACCGCTGCTGGCCACGGCCCTGTCGATCGCCGTGCTCAGTTTTCTCGGCTTCGACGGGATCTCCACCATGGCGGAGGAGTCCACCGGTGGACGCGGCTCCGCCGGCCGCGCCATGGTCCTCGCCCTGGTCATCGTCGCGACCCTGTTCATCACCCAGACCTGGCTGGCCAGCCTGCTCGCCGGGCCGTACCAGCCCATCCCCGAGGACCGGGTCGGCAACGCCTTCTTCGACATCATCGGCACCATCGCCTCCACCCCGGTGATGAACGCGTTCTTCGTCTGCAACGTCCTGGCGGTCGGCATCGCCAACGCCATGGCCGCCCAGGCCGCCACGAGCCGTCTGCTGTACTCGATGAGCCGCGACGGCCAGCTGCCGAAGTTCCTGCGGCACATCAACACCCGCAAGGTCCCCAGCTACGCGATCCTCTTCGTCGGCGGTCTCTCTGCCGTGCTCGTGCTGTTCTTCGTGGGCCAGATCAGCCTGATCTCCTCCATGGTGAACTTCGGCGCGCTCACCGGATTCCTGCTGCTCCACCTGTCCGTGGTCGTCTTCTGGATCGGCCGGCGGAAGTCCCGGAACTACCTCGTCCACCTGGCCTTCCCGGTGATCGGGTTCGCCATCATCGGCTACGTCCTGCTCAACGCGGAGACCCAGGCCAAGATCGCGGGGCTCGTGTGGATCGGGGTGGGCGCGCTCGTCTTCGCCTACTACCGCAGGACCGGGCGCAGCACCGAGCTCGCCGAGGACCACGAGGACATCACCGTGTCCAGCCACTGACGCCCACGACGACGACCCCTCAGCACGAAAGGCACCCTCTCATGGACCACTTCCTCAGCAAGGCGCACGGCCGAACCTCCTTCTCCGCCGAGCACGAACCGGTGCTGCGGGTCCGTCCGGGCACGGGCGAGGTGATCGGGTTCGAGACCAATGACGCCGAGTACGAGGAGATGGACCGGTTCAAGGACCTCGACAAGGTCACCACTCCGTTCAATCCCGTCACGGGCCCGGTCCACGTCGAAGGCGCGCAGCCCGGTGACGCGCTCGCCGTCACGGTGCACGGCATCGACTTCAAGGAGTACGGCTGGTCGGTGTCCATCCCGGGTTCCGGGGCGCTGACGGACGTGATGGGCGAGGAGATCTTCACCCGGAAGATCCCCATCGACGAGGCCGGTGCTCACCTGACGGACACGCACGTGGTTCCACTGGCTCCCATGATCGGCTGCATCGGCACCGCTCCCGCCACCGGGGGCAACGACACCGTGATGCCGTCCTACGCGGAGGGCGGGAACATCGACATCACGGACGTCGGGCCGGGATCGACCGTCTACCTGCCCGTGCGGGTGGAGGGGGCGTACCTGTTCGTCGGAGACCTCCACGCCGTGATGGCCCAGGGGGAGTCGACCTTCGTGGCCATCGAGACCGAGGGGGTGGCCAAGGTCAGCGTCGACGTGGTGAAGGACCTGCCGCTGCGCGCACCGCGGATCGAGACGGCGACCGAATGGATCTTCGTGGGCATCGGAGACACGGTGCAGGAGAGCATCAAGCGCGGTTACGAGGACGCGTTCTGCTTCCTCACACAGGAGCACGGCTTCAGCAAGGAGGACACGTACGTGCTCATGAGCGCCACTGTGCACTCCCAACTCGGTGGGCCCACGGGATCGCAGGACCCGGACCCGCTGCACCCCTTCCAGGCGATCGGCAGCGTGACCATCCACCGGGTGCCCAAGAGCATCCTCTGAGTTCCCACGGCGGGGCAGGGCGCCGGCTGCTGACCCACGCGGCGGCTGTTGGGCCGTCCGACCCGAGTGGCACGATCGGTGCACAGCGGTTCCCGGCCCCGCCGACGAACCGGTGATCGGCCCCCGGGCGGACGCCCGGGGGCCGCCACGGCGACGCAGTGGTGCCACGGGTGGCGAGGTCCAGTGACCGGCAGCCGCTCCAGCACTCCTGTGCCACAGGAGGAAAGGGGTGGGACGGTGGCGATCTCCGGTACCTGGGTGCTCCACTACAGCTGGGGCTGCACCGGGAACTACGGGCGGACGAGCCTGGACTTCCGAACCGAGGGCACCTTCTCGGGCGGCGGCTGCTCGGGTTCCTGGCGGCAGCTGGACGGGATCCTGCTGCTCCGCTTCACCGACGGGCCGGCCCAGTACGGCGGGACGGTCACCGGCCGTGTGGGCACGGGCGCCATGTCCACCCTCGACGGTTCGCTGAACGGCTGCTGGTACCTGATCGAGCAGGGCGCGGCGGAGCCGTCGGACCGCGGCGCCGAGCAGCCCGCCGACGTCGCCGGCCGGAGGGCCGAGCCCGGCGAGGCCGCACCCGGCGAGCTGGACGCCGCGGGGAACCGGATCTGATGCGCGAGCGTCGGGAGGAGAGCGCGATGCAGCACGCACACGGAGCCCTCTGCGGTGTCATTCCGCCGTTCGTGCACGAGCACATGGCCGAGCACGGTGACGAGCAGACCCGCAGGAACGCCTTGTCCGCCCTGTCCGTGGACACGACCGTCCGGGCCGAGCGGCTGATCACCGATCTGACCGCGGGCGGTGTCGTGGCGCGGGTGGCGGCCCACACGGGGCGCACGGTCCACACGGCCCGCAACACCGGGGAACTGCCGGGCACCCCGGTGCGCTCCGAGGGGGAGCCGCCCACCGGGGACCTCGCCGTCGACGAGGCGTACGACGGGCTGGGTGCCACGGTCGACCTGCTGCGCGAGGTCTTCGGGCGCCACTCGCTCGACGACGCCGGCATGCCGCTGCTCGCCACGGTCCACTACCGGGAGAGGTACAACAACGCGGCCTGGGACGGTCGGCAGATGATCTTCGGCGACGGGGACGGCCAGTACTTCAACCGCTTCACGGCCGCTGTGGACGTCATCGGCCACGAGCTGGGCCACGGTGTCACCACGCACGAGTCCGACCTCCTGTACATGCACCAG